>JBFMCS010000034.1 GCA_040754315.1 Bacillota bacterium | reverse complement strand
AGCTCCCAGTGTGCTTTAGGATGGGCAATGTGGTCATTGGCCCCTCTAAAAATCCTGGTCAGTGAGTTGTGGTCTTAGTATCGCCACATGTTCCGGTGGATTACCGCCAATAGCCCGTTGTTCAGTGTCATATGCCCCGACGCTAGACCGATGTCGAGGGAAGAGGCGAAAGAGTCATAGCACCTGCCCCAGGAGGGTCTTTAGGCCCGCTACCTATCTGAGTCAACAGGGTAGTCAGAGTCAATTGGAGGGTGTAACCGCCTTTCGCCTCGGGGCTCTTGGCGAAAATCTGCTGCACGCCAAGCTCTTCTAACGCCCGCCCAACCTGTGTTTCCTTCTTCTTCGCCAAGGGCGGTTCAGAGGCTAAGTTTGGCTGACCCAGGACAGCGTGCCGATCGTGATAAACCGCCAGGGGAATGCCCTGTTGCCGCACGATACCCTCAAGAAGGAGAAAATAGCCGTAGGTATCCTCTCGCTCCCGGAAGATGGCGTAAGAAACCTTTCCCGTGGCATCATCCACCGCCAGGAGCAATGTAAGCCAGGGCCCTCTATCCTCCAGCCAGTCATGAAAGCTTCCGTCGATCTGCATGAGCATTCCCTCTTTTGGCATCCGCTCCCGCCTCATGCGGTGACGTGGAGGTCGCCGGCACCGAGGGCTCCTTATCCCCGCGCCTACAAGGATATTGCGTACGGTGCAGCGGGATAGGCACAGCCCCTCTTTCTCCGCCAGTATCTCCGTCAGGTGAGTGTGATTAAACCCTTGATAGCTCGTGGTAGCGAGTGTGAGGACTTGTTTCCTGATAGCCTCGCTGGTGGTGTTGACAGGCTGGCGACCACGATTTCCATGGGCAAGCGAAGCGGCACCCTCCCTCCGATAGGCCGCCAATATTCGCCACGTATGACGTTCGCTCAACCCAAGGACATGTGCCGCCTCTTTGGTACCCATGACATCCTCCAGTACTATAGTTCAGCACCTTCAACCTGGCTTGCTCCCTCTGGGTCAATGTCAGCCCCCCCATACTGACATTTTCCCTTATCTGTTAAGCACTGTCATGATCGTATAGCAACGACAGACACTGGATCACAAATGATAGCCCCACCAGGTCTCACTGCGGCCACGGCGCTATCTAGGGTCTTCTGAGCTTGGTAGAAACTGGCGCGTTTCGGGTAACCGGAAGGAGAGACGATGAACACGTCCGCGAGCCGGGGGATGGATACCTCGTAAAAGGCTGCCAGGAAGCCCGAGCCACTGTGGTGACATGCACCGGGTGTACCGCCGCCGCGTGGTCACGCGCTTGTCCTCATCCAGGACCACGTGCCTCCGGATCCTTTCTCGCAGGGTTCCCCTCAAGGCAGCCAGGCACAGCCCCGGGCAGTGTCTGCAGCGAGTGGTTAGCCAGATCGTGTTCAGGGATGACGCCCCCACAGCAGCGCCTTGACCCCGCCGGAAAACCCCGCAAAGCAGACTAGTTTAATAAGTACAGCCACTGCCGCTGGCAGCCAAAGATTGAATTGTAAGGGGGTTGTGACCTCCTGCCATCTCCAGAAGATGCCTGAAGGGAATCTTTGCCTTGCCATCACTCCGGTGGTAATATCTACCATGAGGAGGGCCGGTTCGCCGGGAGGTTTAGTGATGCCGGATTCCCTTAACCCCGGTGCGGAACGTCAATGGCAGCAAGCCTTGGAGCAGTTCCTGTGGTTCAAGAAGGCCCAGGGGTCCTCGGAAACCACCATTGAGGACTACCACAGGTTTGTTATGTACTTCTTCCAGCGATATGCCCCTTCCCTTTCCCACCCCCCTGAAGTGAAGACGGCAGCCTACAAATACCTGTCCGAACGGGTGAAGCCGGCCACGTACAACCTTCGCCTCAACTACCTCAAGGGTTTCTTCAGCTGGTGTGTGCGGGAAGGTATCCTGCCGGAAAACGCCCTGGATGGATTCCGCTTGAGGCGCGCTGAAGGCAGGACTGTGATGCTGCAACCCGATACACTGCAGCGCCTCTTGGCCCTACCTGACCAGGCAACACCAGCCGGGCTAAGGGACTACACCCTGATGCTGTTGACCCTGGATACAGGCCTCAGACCTCGAGAGGCCTTCCAGATCCTCATCACCGACGTGGACCTCGAACGAGTGGAGGTTCGCGTCCGCGGTGAGGTTGCCAAGACCAGGAGGACTCGAGTCCTTCCCATGTCCCCAGTGACCGCGGCCAAGGTCCGGGAACTCATTGCAGTGAGGAACCCCTCCTGGCCAGACACCGTCCCCCTGTTCTGCACGAGGACCGGAAAGCCCCTGAACCGGGATTCCTGGGGTGACAGGCTCACTAGGTACAGCAGGATACTGGGTGTTACCGTTCGCCCCTATGACCTTAGGCATTCCTTCGCCGTCCTGTATCTTCGCAGCGGAGCTCACGCCTTCGCCCTGCAGCGCATGCTAGGCCACACAACTATGGCAATGACCAGGAGGTACGTGCACCTGACTAGTGATGACTTGAGAGAACAGCACTTGCTGGCCTCACCAGTCGCCAGGTACTTCTCTCCCCCCGCGGATATACAGGCAGGCAGGACCTCGACCCTTACGGAGCCTGCCCTTTAGGGCTCGGCCCGTTTATTGAGTAGTCTGTACGGCCGCTACAGGCGAGGGCTCGCGGGCGACCAACCTTTTGCCCAACCTGTACTGGCCGTTTCGCATGCACCGTAGGATTCCGCCGCCCCCTGGCGAAACAAGATCCAGATGAGCACCGCTAAGTCACAGGATGGAGGCGAAATGACGTGACGAGCACCCCTGCTGACCGCATCCCCTACATTGCTGGACGAGAGACGCACCTTCCCAGGGTCTACGGCAACATCCCCACCTTTCTCGGTGTCCCCTTATCGAAGGTCCCTCAAGATCTGGAGAAGTACGATGTTGCCATATTCGGGGTTCCATGGGAGGGTCCCATAACATGGGGCGACCCAAGGGGCTCCAAGTGCGAGGATGTGCCCAAGCTTCTCAGGCTGGAGGCAGCCCGCTACGGTGGCTTCCTTCCTGAACTGGACATAGACGTTCTGGAATCCCTTAGGGTCACGGACTACGGCGATGTGGTTACGGTGGCAAACAGTATACCGGAGACCCTGAAGTCAGTGTACGACAAGTCCTCTGAGGTGTTCAGCCGCAAGCTCTTCCCACTAGTGTACGGGGGAGACCACTCCTTCACACCCCAGATCATCAAGGCCCTGTGCGAAAACGTCCAGGGAAAGGTCGGCCTTATCATGTTCGACTCCCACATGGATAACCTAGACCAGTATGATGGAGAACCCAACGCCCGTTGCTGCCCGGTGAATCGCATCGCGGAGATCCCAGGGGTCAAGACCAGCAGCATTGTGCACTTCGGCATCCGGGGTCCGAGGAACTCGAGATATGGTTTCAACTTTGCCAGGGAGATCGGCGCTACCGTTATCACATCCAGGGACATCCACGTGATGGGGTTTTCCTGCGCCCTCAAGAAAGCTATCAGGATTGCCAAGGAAGGAACAGATGCGTTCTACGTGTCAATATGCAGCGATGCCATAGACCCCGCATACAACCCCGGTGGTCCCCCGGACCCGGATGGGTTGACATCCCACGAGGTCCTGACGGCAGCATATGAGACCTGCCTCGCCGGTCCTTCGGGATTTGACATCGTTGAGATATACCCGACGCAGCCCGGGGCAACCTTCTCCCTGCACCTGGCTGTCTGGATGGGCATGTACGCCTTGGCGGGACTGTCCCGGGGACGCGATGGGTAATAGCTGGGCTTGAGAATCAAGTAGGAGGGGGCGGTAAGCCCCCGTCCTCTTACAACACCCGGCATGCAGGTCCTGACCGGGCGCTTCGCCAGACTTGCCGAATGCTACGGTAACGTGCGGTCAAACTCATAGGCCCTGGGCTTCCCAGTAGGTGTTGGCCCAGGGCTCGATTCATAGGCCCGTGAGCCATCCGCCAATATCCCTTGCGGGAATTGGCGGCGACTGTCCCTGCGTGCAGTCTTCACGACGGGGTAGTCGAGGTCTCCAGTACCCACAGGCTCACGCACCGGTCGCTGCCCGTATTCCTGTACTTGTGAGGGACATAGGCGTCTATGTAGAAGGCGTCCCCCTCTTCCAGCAGGTAGACCTCACCGCCAATGGTAATCTCCATGGTCCCTTCGAGCATCACGCCAAACTCGTCTCCGGCGTGTCCCAGGGGAACCTCACCGTAGTCGCCCCCGGGTTCCATTGTGATGCATACTGCCTGGAGTCGCTTGTTGCGCTCCGATAGGGATGTATAGGCGGCCTTCGAGGTCTTGGAGACAAAGAGCAGGTCTCTTTCCGCCTTTCTCACCACCCTCTTCTCCGAGGGGGTATCCTCCTGGAACAGCGTGACCAGCGAGGCGTTCAGTGCCTGGCATATCTTGGCCAAGGAGCTGAGTGTGGGGCTGTTAATGTCTCGCTCGAGATTGCTTAGGAACCCTACCGATAGCCCGGTCATGCTGGACATCTCTCTCAAGGTAAGCCCCTTCTCCATGCGAAGCCGCTTAAGCATGCTGCCGATCTGCACTCCGCTGTGTCCTCCTAACGCAAACGATTGGCGCTCCTGGGATTCATCAAACGCACCTGCATTTCCTCTATTCAGGGCAACACCCCTGCTCCAGGAGGAAGCTGGAACCCGGGCCTCGAATATCATATACTGAACACACAGGGCCGATGTATCATCCATACTGAACGCCGGGCCCGCGCCAAATCGGTTTCGAGGAGGGATAGGGGTTGGAGGGTACCATGAAGGCCATAGTGAAGCAGCGGCCCGGCCCAGGGGCCGTCCTGGAAATGATAGCAATCCCCAGGCCGGGTCCCAGAGATGTGCTGGTCAAGGTACAGGTCGCCTCCATATGCGGGACAGACCTCCACATATTCAACTGGGACCCATGGGCGGCCAACCGGATCAAGCCTCCCCTCGTGTTCGGCCACGAATTGGCGGGCGAGGTAGTTGAGGTGGGACCCCAGGTTACCAGGGATATAAAGATAGGCGATTACGTTTCTGCCGAAAGCCACCTCACCTGCGGTGCATGCTACCAGTGCCAGACCGGCCATTCCCATATCTGCCAGGACTACCATATACTAGGCGTGGACTTCGATGGCGCCTTTGCCGAATTCGTAAGGCTCCCCGAACAGAGTGTGTGGAAGAACCGGCCCAGCATCCCGCCGGAGGTAGCCTCCATACAGGACCCCTTCGGGAATGCCCTGCTCACAGCCTCCAGCGTCGATGTCACAGCAAAGACCGTGGTGGTCAGTGGCTGCGGTTCCATAGGCCTCTTCGCCGTGGCAATAGCCAGGGCCTCTGGCGCAAGGAGGGTCATCGCCGTTGATCCCAACGAGTACCGCTTGGAGATCGCCGGCTCCCTGGGGGCCAGCCCCTGCCTCAACCCCTCCAAGGATGATGTCATCGCTGCCGTGCGCCATCTCACCGATGGTGCTGGAGCAGACTTCGTCATGGAGATGTCGGGGAGCCCCGAGGCCCTAGTATCGGGCCTCAAGGTCTTGAAGAACGGTGGCCACCTGGCGCTCTTGGGGATCCCCACGGCCCCTGTCTCATTGAACCTCGCAGATGACGTGGTGTTCAAGGGTATCACCATTCACGGCGTGACTGGCCGAGAGATCTTTGGCACATGGCACAAGGTGTCGGCCCTCCTTGACGGGGTGGTGGATATCAGGAAGGTGCTTACCCACAGCTATAGGCTGGAGGACTTCGAGAAGGCCTTTGCCCTGATGAACGAGGGCCAGTGCGGAAAGGTTCTGCTCTATCCATGATTCTTCACGATGGACAGAAGGGAGATGACTTGGGTTGAATGCGCTGGACAGCGTGTTGGAGGCTCGCCTCGCGGATCTTAGGGAGAAGGGCCTCTTCCGTAGACCTCCGGTTCTAGAGAGCCCCCAGAACCCGCGAGTGGTGGTCAGGGGAAGAGAGGTCATTAACCTAGCCTCCAACAACTACCTTGGCCTTGCCACCCACCCGAGGCTGGTGGAGGCTGCCATCGAGGCTACGCGGGAACTCGGTGTGGGGGCCGGCGCAGTCAGGACGATCGCAGGCACCCTCACCATCCACGAGGAACTGGAGACCCGGCTGGCCCAGTTCAAGAGGACCGAGGCAGCGCTGGTGTTCCAATCTGGGTTCACCGCGAACATGGGGGTTATCGAGTCCCTCCTGGGGGAGGGTGACGTGATCCTCAGCGACGAGCTGAACCACGCCAGCATTATAGATGGCATCAGGCTGAGCAAGGCCCAGCGACGTGTCTTCCCTCACAAGGACATGACAGCCCTGGAGAGGGAACTCAAGGAGTGCCCACCGCAGGCTGTCAAGCTGGTGATCACGGACGGGGTCTTCAGCATGGATGGTGATATCGCCCCCCTGCCTGGCATAGTGGAACTGGCCGAGCGCTACGGCGCCTCCGTCATGGTAGACGATGCCCATGCTAGCGGGGTCTTGGGCCATAACGGCCGGGGGACTGTGGATCACTTCGGATTGCACGGGCGTGTGGACATCCAGGTGGGCACCCTCTCCAAGGCCATGGGGGTACTCGGAGGTTATGTCGCGGGGAGCCGGAACCTCGTTGACTTCCTCATCCACAGGGGACGCCCATTCCTCTTCAGCACCTCACACCCGCCGGGCGTGGCAGCGGCGAACCTTGCCGCCCTCGAACTGCTTCTTGAGGGGAGCCTGCAGGAGCAACTCTGGGAGAACACGCGCTTCTTCCAGAAGGGCCTCCACTCGCTGGGCTTTGACACGGGGAATAGCGAGACACCCATAACCCCGGTCATTGTTGGCCAGGGCTCTGCCGCCATGGCCCTGAGCGATGCCCTCTTTGAGAGAGGCGTGCTCTGCACGGGTATAGGCTATCCAACGGTCCCGGAACACAGGTCGAGGGTACGAGCCATTGTAACTGCCGGCCATACCCGTGCGGATCTTGAGGAAGCCCTGGAAGCCTTCGAAAAGGCCGGCGGGGAGATGGGACTAATAGCGTAGATACAAGCAGCAAAGGGCACCCTCTTAATGAGTTCCACCGCCCAGGCTGGAAGGAACTAGAAGGCTCGCGTGGAAGTACCGCAGAAAGACAGAGGGTGACACGGGTGGACGAACTCAGGTCAGTGCTGGATCATCGCAGGAGAAGGCTGGCCAAACGTCTCCGCGAAGAGGCTCTTCGCTTGGCGTCTGGCTTGGAAGAAATGGGGGCCACAAAGGTAATCCTCTTCGGTTCCACGGGAAGGAGGGAGAGGGCGGCCCTCACCTCGGACCTGGACATAATCGCAGTCATGGCCACAGACGAGCCCTTCATCGAACGGACCGTTAGCGCATACCGCCGGCTGAGGCCACTGGTGGCCGCAGACATATTGATATACACTCCGGAGGAGATGGAGACTCTCGCAAAGACCAGTGAGTTCGTGAAAAAGGCCTTGGCTGAGGGGGAGGTGCTTCATGAGACTGCCTCACCGTGAAGAAGGGTTAAGGTGGCTTGAACAGGCTCGAGCTGACATGCGGGGCGCTGAGGTCCTCCACGCGAATGGTATCTTCCATCTTGTGTGTTTCATCGCCCAGCAGGTGGCCGAGAAAGCCCTCAAGGCATACCTGTACACCCAAGGAGAAACCATGGTAACCGGGCATTCCGTGGCCGCCCTCGCCGAATGGGCCAAGGAATACGACCCGGAATTCGGCAACCTCGGCTCCATGGTGTCTCCACTGGATGCCTTCTACATCACCGCACGTTACCCCAATGGGTTGCCCGCAAGCACTCCGTCAAAGGTGTTCGGGGAAAAGACAGCCAGCGATGCCCTGGACTTAGCACGGACCGCTTTGAGCTTCGTCGCTGGCAGGATCGGGTAGCCAGCCCTCCTTTACTCTTCCCTGGCAAAGACCCGGGGCCTCACGCCCCGTCTTCCGGGGCGACCCCAGCATGAGTTCGTCACCTTTCCGTAGCGGTAGCCCAGTTACTCTAATCCAAGCCCAAAGATTCCCTGGCAGGGAAGATGCTCCGGATGCCCCAGCATTTTACTGCCGTTTCCGTGGGGCGCCACCCCACGCGCGCTACGTAATAGTGAACTTCCCACGAGGGGTGAGAGGCCCCCTGCCCCCAGGAATGCGGGAGGGGTAACCTCACCGGTTTCCCCTCCCACTCCCTCGATCTAGCGCTGGTCCCAGGCTGGTGCCGGGTAGCGCGGCGCAACCGCCCGGACATGGGACGGACCTACAGTGATGGGTTTTCCATCCTGGATCTGAACGGTGATGGTCTGGAGCCCCGTGTTACAGTGGTAGAACTCTCCCTCATCCGCGAAGTTCACAGGGCCATAGAAGGTCATGATGTCCAGGGCCTCCAATGCCTCAACGATCTTGTCTCGGTCCTCCTGGGAGAGGGGCGGGGTTGCGCCAACCGTCTCGATGGCCCGCTGGAAGGCGATACCGGCTGCGGTAGACCCCGCGGCCGTGTAGTCCGGTAACGTGCCCCACCTTACCTTGCTCCTCTCCACGTACTCACTGGTGCTGCCGAAGAGGTCGCAGCTGAACTCCACATCCGGTTCCCACACCGACGCACCGTAGATGTACTCCGCGTCCGGCCCCAGGGTCTCATAGAAGTCCGCCGCGGTTATGCCGTAGTGGTGCACGAAGGCGACGGGATTGTAGTCCAGTTCCTTGGACGCCTTGACGGCTTCAATGTGGTCGATGATGTGCCCACCAATGGCTAGGATCTCAGCGCCCATGGAAGCTGCGCTGCTGATCAGGGGCGAGTAGTCGATCCCTTTCGGTACCACCTCGAACTTGAGCACCTCTATACCGTGCTTCCTGGCGGTGCTCTCAAAGGCCTCACCCACAGCTTTGGAGAAGGCATCGTCAGCAGCAACAATGAAGATGGACTTGGGCTTGGGTGACAGTGCTGCCAGGGTCTCTATGGGTGAGGTTGCTATCAGGTTACAGGCAGGTACGGTGCCAAAGGTGTACTTGAATCCCTCTTTCCAGATAATGGGCGATTCGGCTGACCCGGTGATGTGCGGCACCCCGTATTTCTCTGCTATGGGCGCCACCGCCAGAGTCACAGAGCTGGAGTACGGTCCCAGAAGCAAGTCAACCTTCTCGTCAACAATCAGCCGTTCTACGGCGTCCGCCCCGGTGGCGGGATTGCTCTGGGCATCCGCGAATACCAGCTCCACCCTGTACTGGGTTCCACCTACATCGATGCCGCCCTTCTCATTGATGGTCTCCGCCCACATCTCATATCCCCGGCGTGTGATATGCCCGCCGTAGGTGAGTTCCCCTGACAGTTCTGTTATGACCCCGATCTTGTAGTAGTCTCTCTCTGGCGTGGTATCTACCGCGGTCCCTTGTCCGCAACCGGACACCACCCCTACCAGAAAGGACAGCACCAGCGCCAAGACCAGGGCGCGCTTGCTGGCCACTGTAATCACCCCGCCTTTTTTCTTTAGTACCGGCGCCCAGCGCCTTCCCATCACATCCCCAAATAAGCCCTCTTCACCAAGTCACTGCCGAGCAGTTCTTCGCCAGTACCCTCCATGACTGTCCTGCCTGTCTGAAGCACATAGCCCCTGGATGCCAGTCGCAGCGCCTCTCTGACCTTCTGCTCCACCAGGACCACCGTCACTCCCCTCCTGTTCACCTCCCCCACAACCCGGAAAACGGTGGTGACATACTTGGGCATCAACCCCAGCGAGGGCTCGTCTAACATGAGGAGCTTGGGCTTGAACATCAGTCCCCTGGCAATGGCCAGCATTTGCTGTTCCCCGCCACTGAGCGTACCCGCCTTCTGGGTCTGGCGTTCCGCCAGGATCGGGAAGATCTCGTATACTCCCTGGAGGTCTTGCTCCGACCCCGCGGTAAAGGGCCTGGAGATGGCTCCCATCATCAGGTTGTCCCGTACTGTGAGACGTCCAAATAGCCTGCGCCCCTCGGGAACGTAGGCTATCCCTCGCCTGACGATCTGGTGAGTGGGGAGGGTCGCCAGTGCCTCTTCCTCAAACCGGACCTCACCGCTCCTGGGCCTGCAGATCCCCAGTATGGTCTTGAGTATGGTGGTCTTTCCAGCTCCATTGGATCCAACAATGGTCACGATTTCACCTTGCCTGACCTCAAAGGACACGTCGTGCAAGGCCGTCACCCCATCGTAGTCCACCTGAAGGTTCCTAACCTGCAGCATGGAAACCCTCCCCCAGGTACGCCTCAACCACCCGGGGATCCCTTACGATCTCCTCCGGGGAGCCCTCGGCGATCTTCACTCCGGAATCCAGCACGATGACTCGATCCGCCACGGGCATCAAGGCCTCCATGACATGCTCCACTATGAGGAGGGTGATACCGGTATCTCTCAAGAGACGCACCAGCTCAACCGCTTCTTGAGTCTCCACTGGCGTCAAGCCGGCCATCGACTCGTCCATGAGGAGCATGGTTGGCTGGGTGGCCAGCGCACGGCATATCTCCAGTTTCTTGAGGTCCGCGATGGTAATCTCCGTCCCTATGTAGTCACGGAGTTCAAGGATGCCTACCCTCTCCATGGCCGCCTCAGCCATGGCTTGGGCTTTGCGAACGTCCAGGGTACGGCAGAAGGCTCCCACCATGATGTTTTCCATGACTGTCATGTTCTTGAAGGTCTGGACTAGTTGGAAGGTGCGAGCCAAGCCGAGCCGGCAAACCCGGTAGGGCCTGAGTCCTGCGATCTCCCTGCCATCAAACCGGATAGAGCCGGAATTCGGTTTGTAGTGACCTGCTATGCAGTGGAACAACGTGGTCTTTCCAGCACCATTGGGTCCTATGAGCCCGACGACCTCCCCTTGCATGACCTCAAGGTCGACTCCCTGGTTTGCCTGGAGACCACCGAAGATCTTGGTGAGCCCTCGGACCTCCAGCTTGGCTATGCCTTTACCTCCCCCTGAGTGCTTGGCCATCATACCTTCACCTTCTCCCCAAGACGCCTGAGATTGCCCTTAATGCCCCTGGCCCCTAGGCGTTTTGCCCGGAAGAGGCCCAGTATCCCATCGGGCATGAAAACCACCACAAGGCAAATCAGGATACCAAGGACTATGAGGTAGAGCACGCTGTCACCCCAGTTGAGCCATATGAGGCGGTTCACCCAGTAAAGCAGGGTTGCGCCTACCATGGGCCCACCGAAGGTTCCCAAGCCCCCCACCAGTGCCATGACTACCATCTGGTCGGTGATCATGGGGTGGAGCACGTTGTCAGGGTGCACGTAGGTCAGCCAGTAAGCGTATACCCCGCCGTAGATCCCGGCAATGCAGGTGCTGGCAGCGAAGGCCACGATCTTCGTGGCCACCGTGTTGATCCCCAGGGACTGGGCGGCGCTCTCGTTCTCGCGTATGGCTTTGACCCAGTAACCGAAGGCAGCCCTCTCCAGGAAGTAATGACTGGCCAAGAGAGTCCCGGTGGTGATGGCCAGCATCAACACGTAGAAGAAGGTTTCGTTCAGAAGTGCAGGCAATCTCATGCCGTAGGCCCCACCCGTGACCGGGGACACCAGGGCTGCCTGTCTTACCATCTCAGCGAAGGCCCAGGTGGCGATGGCGAAGTAGGCGCCCCTCAGGCGCAGGGTTGGGTACCCGATCACGGCAGCCACGACGCCAGCGGCCAGGCCTCCCGCCCAGATGGCCGCCAGTAAGGGCCATTCCTGGTACCGGATGAGGATCCCGGTGACATAGGCACCAATGCCGAAGAAGGCGCCATGACCGAAGTTGATGTATCCCGTGTAACCGGCAATGATGTTCCAGCTCTGAGCGAGACCTATCCACATCAGGGTTCCTGTGAAGATCCTGACCCAGAAGGTGGAGATGAACAGGGGCAGGATCAGCAGAACCGTGAGGACACCCAAGAGCAAAGCGACGGAACGAGCCCTAGTCAAGCCCCCTGAAAAGGGCAGGGTGGCTGCTCTCATTCAGCCTTCAGCCCCTTTCCCATGATGCCCTGAGGCGACACCAGCAGGACTACGTAGAGCACGAGGAAGAGCACCAGGTATATGTAGCGGCCACCGACATACACAGCCACCAGGGATTGCAGGATCCCCAAGAACAATCCCGCTACCAGGATGCCTGGCAGGTATCCCATGCCCGCCAGCACCACCGTGAAGAAGGCAAAGGTGGTGTACCGGAGCCCCATTTCAGCGTAGATGGTGAAGACCGTGCCAATGAGAATGCCCGCCATACCGGTCAATCCTGCGTAGGCAGCGTAAACCAGCCTGCTAACCCGCGCGATATCAACCCCCAAGACAGCTGCCGTGTCCCTGTCCTCAGCTGTAGCACGAATGGACAGGCCCAGGCGAGTCCTGGCCAGGAAGAGCATGAACGCCAGCGTCACTGTACCCGCAATAATGAAGGCTACCAGCCTCAGCGTGGGGATGGTTACCAGCCCCTGGATATTCAGCCCGGAGAGTGCGCTGGTGAGCGTGCGCCGGTCATGCCCCCAGATGTAGAGGGCCAGCCCTTGCAGGAAGATGGACATGCCGAAGGTGAAGACCAGCCCCATCAAGACATTGGCCTTCCTGCCAGTGAGAACTCGCTGGATAACCGGCTGGAGCATGTAGCCGACAACAAAGAAGATGGGGAATACCAGGGGAATGAGAAGAAGGGGCTCAACCTGCATACCCGCGAGGATGAACCCAATAAACCCTCCCAGCATAAGCCATTCGCCCACAGCGAAGTCGATTATGTGCATGACGCCAAAGCAGATAGAGAACCCCACAGCGATGGCTATGTAGATGCCGCCGATAAGTACTCCGTTGAGTATGCTCTGCAGGAATAGGTCCACTACTAGCACTCACCCCTGACTCTTCGGGATTTCTCTCAATACCCTCAAGCGAAGAGTGCTCACGTCAACCCCCTTCCCGCTTCTAGATTCAATGTGTATGCTGTTCCAGGTGGGCAATGTTTACTGATAATCCCGTTTATGGATATATTTGTATTCTAGGGGGGAGTGCCTTACCCCTCCTGGTGATTCAAGAATGAGATCGCCTTTTTGTCATCCGCCCTGCCTGGTACTCAAAACAGCCAAGAGACGTTAGCGTCTGGCCCGCGAGCCAGACTCGGGGCAAGCTCGTATGCCTCACACACTCGGGTGATAACCACGGTTGCCAAGAAAATCTCAGAAAGTCATCCCAGGCAGGGGGATTGAGGGGGGCCTTGGTTAATGGCAGTCCAGATCCTGGCCAGGATCCCTGAGGAACATGTTGTCCGGACCGAGTGGCCAGCGGTGAGCTGGGCTCACGGGGGGAACCCAGACCTCTTAGTAATTGTGCCGCCGGGGAGACCGCACGGAATGGATCAAGCCTGCCTACGGCGAGGATTGGTGAATGGCCCGGACATCACAAGCGTAACGTTCCAGGTACCTCATATAGTCGCTGGGAGAGATGGATCCCTGTAGAGACCTAGCGAGTTAGACAGGAGCGCCCTGGCTGAGAGGAAAACCTTTTCACGTGTAGCAGATGGCCGGAACAGGCTCGTAACAGTGCTGGCGTATCACATGGGTCTTCCGCTTGTGTGCTTTGTTACCGGGGCATGCTCAAAAGTATACCCTTGCAGCAGAATTCGGCAACCGCGGCTCCATCGTATCGCGACTGGATGTCTTCTGGATACCGCCCTAACCCTCAGAACTCCTCCTACATGGCGCCTCTCTGTTACGGTCCAGGGTGCCCCGGAAGGATATCCCCCCAGGGAAGACCTCAACGGTGGAGGCGGGAAAGGACCTGTAGACGTCCCGGAACGCCTCCACAACATGGGGTTCGAAGAGGGACCCCGAGTGCTCAATGATGTAGGCAGCCGCCCTTTCCTTGGGCCATGCCTCGCGGTACGGCCTGTCTGCCGTTAGCGCCTCGTAGACATCAGCTACCGCAACGATCCTGGAGATCCAGGGAATCTCGTCACCCTTGAGGGAGTCAGGGTAGCCGCTGCCATTCATGCGCTCGTGGTGATGGAGTACACCGTCAACGATATCGCTGAGGAACTCCACGGGTTCAATGATCCTGGCACTGAACACTGGGTGCTGCTGCATGAGGATCTTCTCCTCGGCGTTGAGGCGCCCTGGCTTCCCAAGGATGTGCTCAGAAACCCCCACCTTTCCCACGTCGTGCATGAGACCCGCCCAGCCT
This sequence comes from Bacillota bacterium, assembly GCA_040754315.1. Classification (NCBI taxonomy): domain Bacteria; kingdom Bacillati; phylum Bacillota; species Bacillota bacterium. The sequence goes on along the minus strand of JBFMCS010000034.1, from coordinate 5,787 downwards.
AGCAGCGATACCTCGCGATCTGAGAGGCCAAGGGCCTTCCCCAGGACCATGGCATAGCGAGCGACCCTGTCCGAGTGATACCTTGTATGCAGGTCTCTGGTGTCGATGCTCAGCGTCAGTGAGCGTAGAATCTGCTCGTGGGCCTCTTCCAGCTTGGCGGTAGTGAGGGTCAGGTCTCGGCTGCTCGCCCGGAGCCCGTTGGTTTCTCCCTTAAGGGCGTTAACCAGGCACCCGAACAGGAACCCGGGCGCGCTGAAGAAGGCTATCCTCGTTAACCACGATGCAGGCCGCTGAAGATGCCAGGGTACGGTACTGAGAGGCATGAACGGACCCGTCGCCAGACCGCACACAACCCTCATGAACACCCCTCCCAACAGCTGGTACCAGTAGGCCCCCACCACAATAGCGGCATAGTACGCGTAAGGCCACACCGACTTCGTGCCCCAGCCCAGAACACAACGCAGGTCGTGACCAGGATCAGCCCGGCCAGAACCGCCAACCTCATGACATGACTGCGTGACAATGCTCTTGCCGTTTGGCTTGTCTTCCAGGCACTGGTCCCTCTGGGAGCACCAGTAGTCTCTGCTGCATCTCCCGCTTTCCCTGGCATTGATCCCACCGTCCAATTGGTCCGCTACTGGTAATATCGGGCGAATGCCACCTTCTTCTACAGGCCTTTTTCAGAAATCGATCGTGGCTGAACGCCACACCATCACGCCAGGCCAAGCTAGGCCACTAAAAGCAGGACATCAAATATCCCGGGAGCGCCACTTCTGGAAGGCGGTTTAGCACGACTGCCCCAGGTTCCCTTCATAGGTTCAAATCAACGGGCCACGCATGGGAGCCCTCAGCCTCGGGATACTGACTACAGTGGGTAGACTGGCGCTGCCGCCCCAGGAAATTGCAGGATTCACCGGGCGGGCGCCGAAGTAGCATACCCTTGGGAAATGTCCACTTCAAGCGTTGAGGGGGTGAGCGCGTGATCCGCCTGACACACCTGTGCAAGAAAGCGGGCTGAGCGGGGAAGGTGGGTCCTGAGGACCTGGCGCAGGTTCTGCGCCACCTACCTTCCGGCTCCAAACCCAAGGACCTGCTGGTTGGCATGGATACCCTAGATGATGCCGGTGTCTACCAGCTCACGAGTGACATTGCTCTGGTACAGACGGTGGACTTCTTCACCCCCATTGTTGATGACCCATATGACTTCGGGCAGGTAGCGGCGGCAAACGCCATGAGCGATATATATGCCATGGGGGCTAGGCCCATAACAGCCATGAACCTGGTGGCTTTCCCTGTTGAGACCCTTGGTGTGGAGACGTTATCCCAGGTACTCAAGGGAGGTCTCGACAAGTGCCAGGAGGCCGGAGTGGTGCTCCTGGGCGGTCACACAATTGAGGATGCCGAACCCAAGTACGGGCTTTCCGTAACCGGGCTGGCACACCCAGGCAAGATAGTCACTAACGCTGAGGCCAAACCCGGGGATGTGCTAGTGTTGACCAAGCCCTTGGGCACCGGGATACTGTCCACTGCAGCCAAAGCCGGGGAGATTTCCTATGATGAACTCGTCGAGGCTGTGGACCTGATGAAGACGCTTAACCGCGATGCTTCCAGGGCCATGGTGGAGACGGGGGTCAACGCTTGTACTGATATCACCGGTTTCGGTCTTCTAGGGCACCTGTGGGAGATGGCCAGTGCCAGTAGGGTATCCTGTGAAATCAGCTGGGACTCGGTGCCCTTGCTTCCCAGGGTCCTGGACCTGGTGGATCTCGCCCCCGGGGGTGCCAGCGCAAACGCCCGGTACCTGGAGAGATTCACCGGTTACGAGGGAGGCACAGATGCCTTCGATATGGTGCTGTGTGACCCGCAAACCTCCGGCGGGCTGCTCATCTCCGTGCCTGGGGAACGGCTGGGACAGCTCATGGCGGCACTGGAGGCTTGTGGTGCTGGCTTCTTTACCGTAGTCGGGAGGGTCACGGGCAAATCAGAGGGTTTCATCAGGGTTACACCCTGACCTGGGCGGACCAGCTGGTTCGACCTGCGGGGAGAGGGGGGCCATCATGGACTTCTCGAGTGAACTCAGGAAGATCCCATCAGTGACCGAGGTCCTGGACGTACCAGAGATAGCCAGCCTGCTCCATAGGTACTCGCGAACCTTGGTGGTCAGGGCCATTCGCAGCGTCCTTGCGGAGGCAAGGCGCCAAGTGAGTGAGGGGCAGGCTGCCCCCGCACCTTCAGACATGACAGGCCCGGTGCTTCGCGAGTTGGCCGGGTCAACCTCGAGAAGCCTCCGGAGTGTGATAAATGCCACCGGCGTAGTGGTCCATACCAACCTGGGCCGCTCAGTACTGGCCAGTGAAGCCGTGGAGGCCGTGATTGAGGCTGCGACGGGGCATGTGAACCTCGAGTACGACCTGGGTACCGGGGAGAGGAGTTCCCGCCAGGATCACGTCACCGGTCTCCTGGTGGAACTCACTGGGGCCGAGGCGGCCCTCGTAGTGAACAACAACGCCGGGGCGGTGCTCCTTTGCCTGGACACCTTGGCCTCCGGGCGGGAGGTAGTGGTGTCCCGGGGGCAGCTGGTGGAGATCGGGGGTTCCTTTCGCCTGCCGGACATCATGGCCAAGAGCGGGGCACGGCTGGTAGAGGTGGGCACCACCAACCGCACGTACATCTCGGACTACGCTGGCGCTATAGGACCATCCACTGCCATGCTCCTCCGCGTTCACCCGAGCAACTTCCGGCAGGTAGGCTACACAGCTTCTGCCAGCATAGGCGAGCTTGTGAGCCTTGGCGCTGAACGAGAGGTCCTGGTAATGGATGATCAAGGCAGCGGTACACTGCTGGATCTGGAGAGATACGGCATTGTGGACCCGCCTATCAGGGACAGTATCTCCGCCGGCGCCGGCATTGTCACCTGCAGCGGTGACAAGCTCCTGGGAGGACCACAGGCTGGCATAATCCTAGGCAAGAAGAACCTGATCGACCGCTTGAGGTGCAATCCCTTGGCCCGGGCTTTGAGGATTGACAAGCTGAGCCTGGCAGCCCTGGAGGGCACCCTCCGCCTCTACAGGGATGAAGAAAGGGCCCTGTCAGCAATACCTACCCTCTCCCGGCTGGCCCAGGGAGGGGAGCTCCTTGAGCAACGGGCGATTAGGCTGGCAGGCATGGTCCGCAAGACCCCTTCCCTGGAGGTCAAGGTGGCACAGAGCACCTCGCAGGCTGGGGGGGGTTCAAACCCAGGCGAGGACCTCCCCAGCTGGGTGGTGGCCGTCCGTCCCTCAGACGGGAAGGTGACAGCCCTGGAGGAAGCACTCAGAAGGGCCCAGCCCCCCGTCATCGCCAGGATCCACCGGGGCTTTCTTGTCCTGGACATGAGAACCCTAGGAGACCATGACCTGGAAGCGGTGGCGGAGGCTCTGCTGGATAACTGCTAGCCCTCTTTCCCCTGGAGATGGTTCACCGGTAGGCGATGGGCTCATACAGCGTTTCAACCTGTACCCGCATCTCCCGCTTGGCCAGATCCTCAAAGTATGGGACTGGGTCAATCACCTCTTCCGGCGCCCAGACGCCCGGGGGTATCCTCCCCTCCCCCATGTAACCGGAGACTATGGAGGGCGGGGTGCCGGTGGTGGCCGATACCTTCCACCTGGAATGGTCCTGAGCCAGCATATCCACATTGTGTGTGCATCTCAGGCCGTTTCTAGTTCCCACCACCCTTGCCCGGAGGACCTCGAGGGTGGAGGAGGTCGCCCCCTGGGGGGCACCACAGGCCTGCTGGGCTATGAGCCTTTCAAGGTACTCCACGGGAGGAATGGCGCCAACGCCATCGAGGGCCTCCTTGCGGTGAAAGCCCAGCCGGGCCAGGAAGGCCATCTTCTCGCGAAGGGATGGCGGCATTCCAATCTTGAAGGCACACCCGGCAAGCCCCTTGTCTCTCCAGGAGACTGGCCACGTGGCGGGCTCGGAATGAAGGCAGAGGTAAACCGGGACAGAGCCAACCGGCTCCGGAAACCTCACAATCTCCCCTCCTGAACCTGCGGGAAACGGTCGCAGCTCCCCATCCTCAAAGGCCCAGGCGTCCTCGGTCATCTCCTCCAGCATGGTCCTCAAGGCATAGGGGGGAATGAAGGGCCCCTCAACGGAGGCCTCATCCACCCATGCGCACAGCGCATCGGCCCTTTCAACCGTATCCAGGAGGTCCACACCGTAGCGAGCCAGGACATTCATGGTTCCCGGAGTTGAGCCCATGCCAAGAACCGCAGGCACGCCTGCTTCCTTGAAGGCGCCATGCATAGGTTTCTGCTTCCGGGTCACGTGAAAGAGCCCGCCAAGGTCTATGTATCCAGCACCTGCCTGCAGGCAGGCCCCCATGACGGCAGTGTTGTAGTTGTACTGGGCACAGTTGATGCAGACAGTCGCGCCCCGCAGGGTCTTGGCCAGACCCTGCTTGTCACTGGCATCGGCCAGGGCTGGCCGGAACCGCGGGTCCCCCAATTCCTCACAACGTCTCGCCGCATGGTCAAACCGGATGTCTGCCATGATGAAGTCCTCGAACACGGAGTTCTCCCTGAGATCCATGGCCACCTGGCCGGCCATGGCTCCGCCCCCACCCAGAACAACGCAGCGCAAAGTGCCTCACTCCCTACGGTGTGATATGCCTTCTGGCCAGGTGGCCTGGACCGGAAAGCTTCTGATCCCCCCTGGCGAGCAGGTAAGGCCCTTGGGAAGATGAAGGCGCAGACCCACTAGCCAGCATGGCATGGTGGTGACACCTATTCTGGTCTAACAGGTGAGATTCGAGGCCCTATAAGGTGCATTCCATCCCTTCACTGGCGCCTCCCGCCGCATAGGTGAAACCGGCATGAATGCCCCGCACAACCTGACCTCCGTGCACCACGCAGGTCCCCCGGTCAAGAAGGGTCGCCTGGGTGCCCTTTCCTCATGCCTCGTCGTCTACGTACTCCAAGAGGTCGCCGGGTTGGCAGGATAGCTCCCGGCAGAGCGCGTTCAGGGTCGCAAGACGAATGGCCTTGACCTTGTTGTTCTTCAGGATCGAGAGATTAGCGTTGGTAATGCCTACACGCTGAGCGAGTTCGGTCAAGGGAACCTTACGGTCTACCATCACTCGGTCTAAGCGAATGATTATGCTCATTGGCTCACCCCGTCAAACCGTAAGGTCATGGTCTTCCTGGAGCACCGAGCCATAGCGGAAGACCTCAGATAGTACCATGACGACCAACCCCAAGAACAGGGTATTGAGGTCCGGTCTTAATAGCGCCCTCACCTCAATGCCGGGAAAGTTCACAGCGTGTTCGATAAACCATCCCCCCAGGAAACTCCCCACGGACCGCACAGCCGAGGAAATGCATATGGCTATGCCGATCAGGCGGATCCGGCCCGGGTTCCCGGGCTCGAAGGGACAGCCTCCCGCGACGGACCCGAACACCTTTCTCAACTGGTAGATAACGAACAGTGCTAGCAGAAGCATCGGCAGGGCAACTACCCCGTTCATCACCAGGAGCCATGGGGGGTCAACCTGCTCCGCGCCCTCATGGAAGATGAACTGGATGCCCTGGGTCTCTATCCGCATGGACGAGGCCTCGCCAAGCACCCCCTGTTGCAGCACCACCGTGCCAGCCAGAACCGCAACAAGAGCTACTAACCGATTTTCCGCACATCAGGTATGTTCTTCTAAGCAAGCCGCTACGTGTGGGCATAATTGGTCAGGAGGTATCGTAGGCAGCATAGAACGTGATCGGTTTGAACCCGAAAGCGCTCAAGAGACTG
>JBFMCS010000033.1 GCA_040754315.1 Bacillota bacterium | reverse complement strand
TTTCCGTCCTTGAGCCACCGGTGCAAGGTGGTCTTGGAAAGCCTGTATGTTCTCTCTACTTCCAATTGCCTCAACAGCATCCAGCATTACCTCGTTCAACCAAATCTCATATTCTTGCTTGTCTGGCACGGTTTCAAATGGCGGGTCAACTTCAATCCGTTCACCGTTGACCACCACGAAATCCTCACCAATCTCCTCTGTAGTATACATCATTCTTGCCTCCTTGTCAAATGCTTCGGGCAGGTTTGTGGAGGAAAAGTCAGTTATCCGGTAACTGTTTCATCCTCCCTTCACGGTATCCCCCCATGTTTTCTCTAGAAGGATATCTTGTGCCTTCTCATGTTCACATTTATCAAGAGCCCCATAGCCGTCAAGTTAGTAATCAGGGAGCTCCCTCCGTAACTCAGGAAGGGCAGGGGCAGGCCCGTGATGGGCATGACCCCCATGGTCATTCCAATATTGACAAAGACATGAAACGACCACATGGATGCGATCCCGGCTGCGATGAGCGCTCCGAAAACATCCTTGGCCTGCCCGGCAATGGAGAGCGCCTTAAGGATGAGTATGAGGTAAAGGCACAGTAATATGGCGCCACCGGCAAACCCCATTTCCTCCCCCACCACCGAGAACACGAAGTCGGTGTGCTGGAAGGGAAGGAAGGCGAGCCCGCTTTGGGTCCCGGAAAACAGGCTCTTACCCGTAAGCCCCCCGGAACCGATGGCTATCAATGACTGGATTATGTGATAGCCTGAGTTGAGTGGATCCATGCTGGGGTTCAGGAATACGATGAGCCGCTTGACCTGGTACTCCCTGAGGGGAAGCTTCATGCCATATTCCAGGTGCATGTACAGGGCACCGACAACGCTCGCCAGGGCAGTGCCCACCAGGATACCCAGCTGGCGCAAAGGGGCGCCAGACACGAACAGCATGCCTAGGACCACGGCGACAAATACCAGGGAGGTGCCCAGGTCAGGCTGCCTCAAGATGAGGAGCATAGGCACAAGCGTGTGAGCTAAGGGAATCCCCAGGTCCAGCCAGGACTTCCACTTCCCCTGCTTGTGAGCGAGGAGGTTCGCCAGGGTGAGTATGAGGACCACCTTGGCGACCTCGGACGGTTGCAGAGGCAGCGGTCCCACCTGGATCCAGCGCTGCGCCCCCAGGGTCTCCTTGCCAAACGCCAGTACCGCCAAGAGAAGGCCCAGGTTGCTGATGTAGAAGAGATTGGACAAATACCTGAAGGTGTGGTAGTCAATGGCTGCCGCCATCACAGCCAAGCTCAACCCTATCCCTAGTGCCAGGACCTGCTTCTTCACGTAGTAGAGGGAGTCCCCCTCCACGGCTGTGGTTCTGGTGGCGCTGGCGATGACCAGCAGCCCTGCCCCGCAAAGGGCCAATACTGTCACTACCAGGACCCAGTCAATCCTTTGCAGCCGTCTCTTGGTCTCCACAAACTCTACCTCATTTCCCCCGTTAGGTAGCCTCTTTTCACCCGGACAATGGGGATGTTCGCGGAGAGGGCCACTTGGCTATCCCCGCGGTCGATGTTGATTTCCATACCCTTTTCGTCTATGTCCATATACCGGGATATCGCCTGGACGATGTCCTCCTTGAGCATCTCCATGATCTGGGGGGCTACCTTGGCCCTGTCGTGCACCAGCACCAGCCGGAGCCTTTCCTTGGCTACACTCTTGGACTCCTGGCCCTCCCGGTGCCCAAACAGCCGGCTGAAGATTTCCATTCTAGCACCCCCCTGGTTCAAAGCCCACCAGTTTCCTGAGGCGTCCCAGGAGGCCCGCAGGGGTCGCCAGGGGCATGCAGGGCACGTTTTCTCCATTGAGTCTCCGGGCCACGTTCCGGAAGGCCTGTCCCGCCTTGGAGCCGTTCTGGAGCACCGCGGGCTCACCCCGGTTTGTCGAGACGATGATGGACTCGTCTTCCGGTACCACGCCAAGGAGGTCTATGGCCAGGATATCCAGGATGTCCTCGATGTCCATCATGTCCCCGCGCTTAACCATCAGCGGTCTGATCCGGTTGACCACCAGCTTTGGGGGGTATATCTCCTGGGCCTCCAGGAGCCCGATGACACGGTCCGCGTCCCTGACTGCGGCAACCTCAGGCGTGGTGATGATGATGGCCAGGTCCGCCCCGGCAATGGCATTTCGAAAGCCTTGCTCTATGCCTGCGGGGCAATCCACCAGGACGTAGTCGAACTCCTCCTTCAGCTCATCCGTGAGGCTCTTCATCTGGCTGGGACTCACTGCGGTCTTGTCACGGGTCTGGGCAGCTGGGAGCAGGTAGAGATCCTCAACCCTCTTGTCCTTTATCAAGGCCTGGCGAGTACGGCAGTAGCCCTCAACCACGTCCACCAGATCATATACGATGCGATTTTCCAATCCCATGACCACATCCAGGTTCCTCAGGCCAATGTCCGCATCCACCAGCACCACGCTCTTGCCCAGCACCGCCACTGCCATGCCCAGGTTGGCGCAGGCAGTGGTCTTGCCAACACCACCCTTTCCCGAGGTGATCACCACGGTCTGCCCCATACGCCATCCCCTCCTCTGCTCGCGCCACTGTAGTTCTCCACCACTATGCGGCCATCTTGCACCCTGGCCAGTTCAGGTCCGGAGGGCAGGTCCTCTCCGTCAGGGGGCCGTCCTACATGCTCAGCAATCCTGAGCTGGATGGGCCTCAGGCTCACCGCCGCCACTATGGAGGTGGCGTCCCCTGACGCCCCTGCGTGGGCCACTCCCCTGAGGCTTCCCAGCACCACGATGTCGCCGGTGGCAATGACCTCCGCGCCAGGGTTCACATCCCCGACGATGACCACATTGCCCTCGTTCCTGACCTCCTGCCCCGAGCGCACCGTACCCCTAACCAGAAGGGTGGGAAGATCCCTGCCCCCTGGCAGCGAGGGGCCGTCTTCGGCGAAGGCCTTCACAGGCCCGGAGCGTAGGAGGGTAGTCCCCTTGCCCTCCTCGGCCCGGGACCTCTGCCCACCATGAACCACCCTGACCAGCCTCATACCTCCATGGCTTGAGACCAGATCCTCCAGGGCCTTGAGTTCACGAGGCAGGATCCTCCTATCGCCGAGGTCAACCGTAACATCAAGCCCGGAGAAGAGGTCCCCTGAGGCCTGAAGCCTCTCGTCCAGCAGGGCACGGATGTGGAGGAAGTCTCCTTCATCGTCAAGGACCACCAGGAGCCCAGCCTTGGTGCTTCTTAGGGTGATCCGTTCCGCCATGGAACCCCTCCTCAGGGCGGCCTCCTGGGAGGTATTCTTCAAGATCCTTCCAGTTCCTCCCTGGCGGGGATCTCTACGGGAAAACCGAAGTAGGCCTGGAGTATCTTCTTTGCCACGGGTGCCGCGGCCCTAGAGCCGCCGCCCCCCTCTTCCACAATGACAGCCACGGCTACCTGGGGATCAGCGAAGGGTGCGTATCCAACGAACCAGCCGTGGTCGTCCCGGCCGAGCCTGGCATCCATCTCCACGGTCCCTGTTTTGCCTGCCACCGCTATGGGAAGGTCCGTAAAGAGATGCCCTGCCGTGCCGCCCGGCTGGGTGACCTTGAGCATCCCGTTTCGGATGGCGTCAAGATGAGCGCTGGCCACCCCAACGGTACCCACTACCTTGGGTTCCAGCTGCCGCACCGGTGTCCCGCCCGGGTCGAGCACCTCCTTGACAACCTGGGGCTGCAGGCGCTGGCCGGTGGCCAAGGCCGAAGCGTACACCGCCATTTGAAGCGGCGTGTAGCGGTGGAACCCCTGGCCTATGGATGCATCCAGGGTCTCTGCGTCATACCAGCGTGGGTCTCTTATACCGGGGAGTCCCTCTTCAAAGGCCTGCTTCTTCCAGGCGGTACTGGGAACCAGGCCCAGGTTCTCCCTGGGCACAAACTGGATCCCGGTGGGCTCGCCAAGACCGAGCTTGGCGGCATACCGGGCAATGCTATCTATCCCGGTGCGGTAGCCTATCTCATAAAAGGCCACGTTGCACGACTGGGCTATGGCCTGCTCAAGGCTGAGCGTGCCGTGACCCCTTCTTTCCCAGCACGTCTTGGGCATGACCCTCCAGTAGACCCCCGGGTCGTAGAAGGTCTCTCTTGGGTGGATCCTGCCAGTCTCCAGGGCAGCTATGGCCGTAACCATCTTGAAGGTGGAGCCAGGGGCGTACTCGGCCGTTATGGCTCGGTTGCTGAAGGGAAACAGGGGGTTCTGCTCCAGGGTTAGCCAAGCCTCCAGGCTGATCTCCCCCGCGAAGAGGTTGGGATCGTAGTCGGGGATGGAGGCCATGGCCAGCACCTCTCCGGTCTTAACGTCCAGCACCACAGCGGCCCCGGCTCCAACCCGTTCCTGGGGCATCAAGGGGTCCTCCCGCAGGATCTTCATCTGCTCCAGAAGTGCCTTTTCCGCCACATCCTGGAGATGGGCGTCGATGGTTAGCACCAGGCTGTTCCCGGGCACAGGGTCCACCTGCCTAGGGAGGGTCTTGATGCGCCGGCCGCGGGCATCCACCTCTACCTGGCGCCCGCCGTGGGTACCGTGGAGCTCCAAGTCGTAAAGGGCCTCGACACCTGCCTTGCCTACCATGTCCCCCATGCGGTACCCCTGTTCGGACAGGCGTGCCAGCTCCACATCGTCGATCTCCCTGAGGTAGCCCAGCACATGCGAGGCAAGGTTGTGGAAGGGATACTCCCTCATGGGCTCAACCTCAAGGATAACCCCGGGGAGCTCGTGGGAATTCTCATCGATGATGGTGTATACCTCGGGGCTCACATCCCTCTTGATGCGCAGCGGCTGGTAGAGGGGAACACTGGCGCCCCGGGTTACCCTTTCCTCCATTTCGCTTGGAGCGATGTCCAGTATGGAGGCAAGCCTGCGGAGCACCTCGGGGTCGGGAGAGGAGGCTCCCATGCGCACCAGGGAGACAGTGAAGGCTGGCCGGTTCGTTGCCAGCACCCTGCCCTCCCTGTCAAAGATGATCCCTCTGGGAGCCCGGAGGAGCTCGATCCTCCGGCGGTTTCCATCAGCCAAGCGGTTGTACTCAGCGCCCTGCACCAGCTGGAGCTGGGCCATGCGTCCCGCCAGCAAGGCAAAGCCCACCAGGACAAGCAGCACGAAAACGGCTATCCGGTTCTCTATCTTGCCCTGGGACAACTCTACACCTCCGATATGAGGTCAGTGCCGTTCTCCGAGTCTGCCTCATCTGATGACACTCTCGGTTCCTACCCAACCAGGAGTCTCGTCGAATCTTGCGCTTCAGCCAGCGCTCCCGGGACGGTAGGCTTCGAGCGCCGAACTGGCGGCCAAGTTCCGTAGTTTCACCGCGGCGTTCATGTCCCGGTGATGTTCGCTCCCGCAGTCTGGACAGGTCCATCGCCGGATTTCGAGCGGCAGTTTGTCCAGGACATGGCCACAAATCGAACAGATCTTTGAGGAAGGATGAAACTATCCGCCCTGCGGGGCGCACTTTGACACTTCATACAGCCAGGGCACGCCACCTTGCTCGGCGGGCAGCTTTTTGAGACGGCAGGGTTCAGGTGCAGGTCGATGGCCGCTGGCGACTCCTGTCCTGCTGCGTACGCCTGTTGTTTGCGCTCGAGCCCCCAGTTATATGCACACCGCGCTGCGCCGGCGTGATCCAGCAGCGCCTTTATCTGCGCGCTATTCGGGTCAAGTTCCCGCTTATAGCCTCTCATGCCATCTCCGCCGCCTTAAGGGCACGACGGGCGCGACTTCGTGACGCTCGCCGTCGGGGTCACTGTATCTACGAAACTTGCGTGATATCCAGCTTCTGTTCTCCGGCCTCCATCACTACCAGCTTCCGGCCTTGCGCGGCAAGAGCTGCTTCGATGTACTCAACGCCAAAGCGAGCGAGCCGATCCCGGTGCTCAACTACGATGGTCGCTACCTTGGGGTTTGCTAATTAGTCGCAACAAACGGGTCCTCTTTCCATTCAATCCCGATCCGATCTCCTCGACAACGTCAATACCTGCAAATCCGCATCCTGCGGCGAACATTCGAAGGCGATCCATTTGACGCCTCAGATCGTCCTTCTGATCAAATGAGGAAACTCGACCATAGAGCACGGTTTTTCCGGCAGGTACCGGCTCATCCAGACATACCATTATGCGCCCGGTAGGCGTCTTGGCGGTAGGAACGGGCAATTTGCCCGCGTAATACCAGCGCTGTTCCGTTTTGTAACTGATTCCATTCTGTTTAGCCAAACCGATAGTTTGACCCTCATAGTCTTAGCATGACAGGCTTGGCTGTTAAATACCCCCAGGTTCAGATGGAACGGAGCGAAACCGCCTCAGGCCACGGAAAAACAGGGGAAGCAGCAGTGCGTTATACAATGCCCTGTACACCATGGTCCTCAGCAGCGTGTAGGTGGGGAGCCCCGCGTAGCCTGCCAGACCCATCGCCGAGAGGATTACTATCTGAGAGGCAAGGCTAGCTGCAAAGCCCACCAGGACTAATACGGGAAGGCTATCCCTGAACACCTTCTGGCCTGACAAACCCGCTAGACAGGCCACCCCGCCATTGGCCAGGGCATTCAGGCCAACGAACCGCCCCAGGAGCAGGTCCTCCATGAGGCCGGCGAAGAACCCCATACGCAGCCCGGCCCCCGGGCCAAGGCGCATGGCTGCAGCCAGAGCCACAAGCAGCAGGAAGTCTGGAGTGGCCCCCTTTACTCTCAGGAAGGGACCAAGGGACGTCTCGAGCACCAGCGCGGCTGCTATGAGGATGGCGTAGTGGTGTACCTTCAAGGCCCGCCCTCCTCTATGCCCGAGGTCTCCCTGAGAATGAGAACCTCCTCCAGGCGGTCAAAGTCTACCGACGACTCAATGGCAGCGTATTTCACCAGTCCGAACTCCTCCACTCCCACCCGCGTGACAGTGCCGATGAGGAGCCCTTCCGGAAACACGGTACCAAGGCCCGAGGTCACAATGGGATCTCCAGGCCTGACCTCGGCATCCCGGGAAAAGAACCTCATGTGAAGCACATTTGAGCCTTCGACATCTCCCTCAACCATGCCTGGGTCCCGGGAGCGCTGCACCCGGCCGCCCACCCGGGCATCCCTGCTGGTGAGCAGCATCACTGTGGCGGTGTTGGGCGTTACCCGGACCACCCTTCCCACGAGGCCCTGCCCGGTCACAGCGGGCTGATCCTTGGCAACCCCCGCCGCTGACCCCTTGTCCACAATGACGTAGGAGAACCACTGGTCCGGGGGCCTGCCGATGACCTCGGCCGGGATGAAACTAACGGGGTTACGCTCGCTGAAACCCAGCAGGTGGCGGAGCCGGGCATTCTCCCACCGGAGATCCCTCACCTCGTTCAGGAGCACGGCGTAGTCCGCTACCTTGTCTGCCAAGGCCTGGTTCTCTGCGTCTAGATCCCAGAGGGTCACCACCTGCTGGTAGGTGTCACGCACCCCCCGGGAGACGGTGGTTACGACCTTCTGGGCAGGAGCCAGAACCTCACTGAGGGCCTGCTCTCCCCAGGTTACGCCGTCCCTCTCTCTCGTGGTGAAACTGATTGCCGTAACCAGGCCTATCACCACTGAGAAGGCAAGAATGACACGGCGGTACCTTATGAGGCCCCGCACGGAGATCACGCCTTTCGTCTATCCCAGCTTCCTGGGGGAAACAAGGACCTTCTTCAGGGTGTCCAGCTCCTCCAGGACCTTACCGGTGCCCTTCACAACACACAGCAGGGGCTCCTCCGAGAGGTGCACGGGCATGCCCGTCTCTTCGCTCACCAGGCGGTCGAACCCCCTGAGGAGTGAGCCGCCGCCTGTCACAACAATCCCCTTGTCCATGATATCGGCAGCCAGCTCGGGAGGGGTCCTTTCCAGGGTCACCTTGATGGCCTCCATGATGGCCCCTATGGGGTCCTGGAGGGCCTCCTGGATCTCTTCAGCTGTAAGGGAGAGGGTCTTGGGAAGGCCCGTGACCAGATCGCGTCCCCTCACATCCATGGTTTCAGACCTCTGCTCATCCTTCTCCAGGTATGCAGAGCCCAGGCCTACCTTGATGTCTTCGGCTGTGCGCTCTCCAATCATCATATTATAGCTGCGCTTTACGTAGCTTGTGATGGCCTCATCCATTTCGTCACCAGCAATCCGTATTGACTTGCAGGTGACAATGCCGCCCAGGGACACGATGGCCACCTCAGTGGTGCCGCCTCCCACATCCACCACCATGTTCCCCGTGGGTTCGTGAACCGGGAGTCCCGCTCCAATGGCCGCAGCCATGGGCTCTTCTATAAGATAGGCCTCGCGGGCTCCTGCCTGGAGCGCCGCGTCGATAACCGCTCTCTTCTCCACCTCGGTCACACCTGAGGGCACCGCCACTACAACCCGGGGCTTAACGGGGAGGCGCCTGATATGGGCCTTCTGGATGAAGTACCTTAGCATTGTCTGAGTGATGTCGAAGTCTGCTATGACGCCGTCCTTCATGGGGCGGATGGCCACAATGTTGCCGGGCGTACGCCCGATCATCCGCTTGGCCTCAGCACCCACGGCAAGCACAGCCCCGGTGTCCTTCTGGATGGCCACCACGGACGGCTCGTGCAGCACCACGCCTCTCCCCTTGACGTGCACAAGGGTGTTGGCCGTGCCTAGATCGATCCCCATATCCCTGGAAAAGAAGTTGAAGACAAAGCTGAGCATGTCCCGTACCCCTTTCTCCTAGCTAGGCGTCCCCCATCCCTGCTTCCGTTCTCGCATGCTCACAAACCTCCCGTCGCCTACGATGATGTGGTCCAGCACATCGATTCCCAGGAGATTGCCCACCTCCACCAGCCTCCTGGTGACATCCTGGTCCTCTGCGCTAGGCGTCGGGTCACCACTGGGGTGGTTGTGCACCAGGATAACTCCAGCCGCAGCCCGGCGCACCGCCCCCTTGAAGACCTCCCTGGGATGGACGATGGAGGCGTTCAGGCTACCCATGGATACCATCTCGGTTCCCAGTACCCTGTTCCTGGCATCCAAGAGCACTACGTGAAAGTGCTCCTTCTCCAGGTAACGCAGGCGGTCCATGACGAGTTCGGAGACATCCCCCGGAGACCTGATGACGGTCTTGGGGCCTGGAGAAGAAAGCCGTCTTCCCAGTTCAATAGCGGCCTTGATGGTAACGGCCTTAGCCCGGCCAATACCCCGGACAGTCATGATCTCTTCCAGGCTTGCGTTCAGAAGGTACCTTAGGCAAATTGAAGGCGAAGCCTCGGAGCCACGCTCCTGGCATGCCCTCTCAAGCAGCCTGCCCGCGAGTTCCAGGGCGTTCTCCCGATCGGTACCGCTCCCGATGACAATGGCCAGGAGCTCTTGGGCGGAAAGGGATTCGGGTCCCTTGTCCGCCAGCCTCTCCCTGGGCCTGTCTTCCTGGGGCAAGTCTTTCATGCCCAGATGGTATTCGGCTCTCGACACGGCGTCCTCCCTCCCGGACGCCCCTTCCTCTCCCTATCCCAGCACCCTCACACCGAACTGGGCCAGCATCTGGCTCAGCCGCCGGAGGGGCAGCCCCACCACGTTGAAGTAGCAACCGCTAATCCCTTTGACAAGGACGGACCCCCTGCCTTGAATAGCGTAGGCACCCGCCTTGTCCATGGGTTCCCCGGTGGCCACGTAGGCTTCAATCACGCCGGGACAAAGCACGTCGAACTCCACCAGTGTGCGTTCGAAACCTTGCTCTACCCTGCCCGTGCTTGCCTGGGCCACGGTGACCCCAGTCACCACCACATGGGTGCGGCCAGAGAGCGCCTCCAGCATCTCGCGAGCCTCCTTGGCAGTGGCAGGTTTCCCCAGGACCAGGTGGTCCAGGACCACCAGGGTGTCAGCCCCCACCACCACGTCCTCCGGTCTCCTGGAGGACACCTCAGAAGCCTTCTGCGTGGCCAGCCGCACAGCGGCTTCCCCCGGGTTCTCTCCCTGGAACACCCTCTCCTCGCCCAGTGCGGGATCGACCTGGAACTCGATGCCCAAAAGTTCCATGAGATATCGTCTCCGCGGGGAAGAGGAGGCCAGCACCACCCGGAAACGCGACCCTGAGCCGGGCATCCTATCCCCTCCTGAACAACAGGAGGGCTATGAGGATGCCCAGGGCACCGCCCACGTTGAACCGGAAGGTGCACCCTAGTGTAAGGCTGAAGAGGTCCCACAGCCTGAGGGTTACTGGGGGTTCAAGACCAAAGGAAAGGGACATAAGCAGGAAGGGAAGCACGTCTCCCGCCAGGTGAGCTGCAAGTGTGCCCATGAATGCCCCGGTGAGAACAAGGAGAATAGTGAAGCCCAGACCATACCGTCGCCTTCCAGTGCTCATGCCCTAACCTCCTTGAAGCGGCGCTCTTTTTCCTTGTCATATTCTTTTCTTCCTGCCGGATTCCTTGTGTCCAGTCTGGCAGTCTCTATCTCATGCATTGGTATCTTCTTCCTTTATCATGGCCTCCTGAGGGCCCATTCATTCAAGGATTGACCCGGGTCAGAAAAAGCCCTGTCGATACGGTAATCTCTCCGGCGGCGTCAACCACAAGCCCCTCAACGCCCTCCAGGGATTCGATGAGATTCATCCCTTCTACAGGGCCCAGGACGAATAGGGCGGTGGAGAGGGCGTCTGCCTCCACCGACGAGGGAGAAACTACCGTAGCACTGGCACTCTCCCGTGCAGGGTAGCCCGTCCTAGGGTCGAAGATGTGGTGGTACCTCACCCCGTCTGATTCAAAGTATCGCTGGTAGTCACCGGAGGTGACTACCCCTGTATCAGAAGCCTCAAGAACGGCCAAGGCCTCGCCCTCACGCCTGGGGTGGCGGATGCCCACCCTCCAGGGTGAGCCATCACTCCGGCTGCCCACGACGTAGACGTTGCCCCCAGCATCCAGGATGGCAGATGTGACACCATGGTCTAGAAGGATCTGGGCAGCCCTGTCCACGGCGTAGCCCTTGGCAATTGCTCCAAGATCCACCCTCATGCCGGGGGCCTCCAGGAAGGCCCTGCCCTCCTTCACTTGGAGCCTCTGGTAGTTCACCTTCTCCAGGGCGTCCTCGATCTCTTCTGGGGAGGGCACTCTCGGGTTCTCCCCGGCGATATCCCAGAGCCCCACCAGCGGCCCCACGGTGACGTCGAAAGCCCCCCAGCTGGCCTCGGATATCCTGAGGGCCTCCTGGAGTACGAAGGAGGTCTCGGGGGATATTGTTACAGGGGCCACGCCTGCTTGGCTGTTGATGCGGGAGACATCACTGGTTTCTACGTAGGCACTCATGAGTGACTCCACTCGCCTCATCTCATCCAGGGCGGCCCTTGCCGCGGTCTCGGCCCTGGGGCCGTGAACCTCAATCCGAACCAAGGTGTCCATGATAAAGTCCGACTCAGTGAAGGGTTTCCTGGAACACCCCGGCAATAGAGCCATAGCCAGCAGGGTGACTGGAAGGACCACCCATGTCATCCTCTTCACAGGACTTAACCCCGCCCTTTCCCTGTGGCTTCAAGCGGCAAGCCACAGGCCCCTGGCCGGGTCGTCACCTCCTCATTTCTTGTTCGCCCACAAGGCGAGCCGGGGGATGCCCGGCTCTTTCTCTCTCCCGTCCGGAAACCGGGAGTCTCTCTATCGCGTACACCCGCTCCAGCACGGGGTTTCCCGGGTTTTCGCTTTCCTCCCCCGTTCGGCCCCTGGTGGCATCACAGTGTGTCAGGATGCCGCCACCTCACACTCCTCAGAGGGCCTCTCATCGATGATGCACTTGGGCGGGCAGGCGGCTGCGCACGCACCGCAGTTCGTGCACTTAGAGTAGTCAATACTGGCCAGGTTGTTCTCAACCTTGATGGCATCGTACTCGCAGGCCTTCTCACAGCGCTTGCAGGCAATACAGGCCACCTTGCAGAGCTTCCGGGCCACCGCGCCCTTATCCTTGTTCTGGCAGCAGACGTGCACCTTCCGGGATCGTCCCACCAGCTCGATAATGCTCCGGGGGCACTCCGCCACACACTTCCCGCAGGCGGTGCACTTGGTGTCGTCCACCACGGGAAGACTGTTGGGTCCCATGGACATGGCACCGAACACGCAAACCCTCACGCAGCTGCCAAGTCCCAGGCAACCGTAGGTGCAAGCCTTGAAACCTCCTTGGATCTGCGGTATGGATGCCGCCCTGCAATCCCTGATTCCCTCATAGGTGAAGAGTTCTTCCGCCTCGGCCTTCCCACCCAGGCACTTCACCCTTGCTACCTGAGGTTCCTTGTCCTCCACGCCAATCCCCATGATCTCCCCGATCTTCTGGGCCACCGGTGAACCGCCAACCCCACAGCCGTCCACGGGCGCCCTGCCGCCAGCAATGGCCTCAGCTAGGGCCCCGCAACTGGCAAACCCACACCCGCCGCAGTTAGCATTGGGGAGTTCCTTCTTGATAGCCTCAACCCTGGGGTCGACCGGTACCGCGAACCTTTGCGCGGCGAACGCCAGGAGCGCACCAAAGGCAAGCCCCGTCACGGCAAGGCTCACTACTGCGTAGAGCATCTAAACACACCCCCTCAGTGCAGTAACTCCTGGAAAAGGCCCTGGAAGCCCACGAAACTCATGGCCATCAGCCCGGTGGAAATGAGGGCAATTGGAAACCCCTTGAGGACCTCCGGGATGTCTGAGAGTTCCAGCCGCTCCCGGATTCCGGCGAAGAGCAGGATGGCCAGGCTCCAGCCACAGGCAGCCGCAAACCCTGCCACCACCGCCTCAAGAAAACCGTAGTGAGAACGAACGTTCAGTATGGCGGCCCCCAGCACCGCGCAGTTGGTGGTGATCAAGGGAAGGTATATGCCCAGGGCCTGGTAGAGAACGGGCGATACCTTCATGATCACCATCTCCACGAACTGCACCAGGGAGGCGATGACCAGGATGAACGACACCGTCATGAGGAACTCAAGGCCCAGGGGCACCAGGATGAACTGGTTAAAGAGCCAGGTGATCATCGAGGCCACGGTAATAACGAATATGACAGCCATGGACATGCCCGCAGCGGTCTCCAGCTTCTTCGAGACGCCCAGGAAGGGGCATATCCCCAGGAAACGAGCGAAAATGAAGTTGCTGACCAGGAGCCCCCCGATGAGAATTCCGAAGTAGGTCATGCTCCAAGTCCCCCTCTCAGCTCCGGCGCCTGCTGGCCAGGTTCAGGAGGCCAAGCAGGATGCCCATGGTTATGAAGGCGCCAGGCGGGGCAATCATTACCATGACGGGGTCAATGCCTATCCCCCCGGGGCCAAAGAGTGAGGCCCCGGCAAAGGTCAGATTGCCAGTACCCAGCAGTTCCCTTACCGCAGAGATGACTACAGTGGCCAGGGTGAAGCCAACACTCATTCCCACCCCGTCAGCCACAGAGTTAAGAATGGAGTTCTTTGAGGCGAAGGCCTCGGCCCTCGCCAGGATGATGCAGTTGACAACGATCAATGGGATGAATATTCCCAGAATCTCGTACATCTCCGGCAGGAAGGCGTTCATCGCCAGCTCAACTATTGTCACAAAGGTGGCTATGACAACTATGAAACAGGGGATACGGATCTTGTCGGGTATGACGGATTTCACCGATGACACGATGAGGTTCGAGCACGTAAGCACGAACAGTACAGCCAGGCCCATCCAGAAGGCGTTCTCCACGGCGGTGGTGACCGCCAGGACGGGACACATGCCTAGGAGCAGGCGGAACACCGGGTTTTCCCCTACTATTCCGTTTGTGAAGTCCCTGGTCAGGGATGACACCCTATTCACCTCCAACCCACCCTTTCGGGTCACTTGGCATGGCCAAACACCCTGGGGCCGGTAAACTTGTCAATGAGCGGCGTTGCCAGGTTCATAAGGAGTATTGAGTAGGATACCCCCTCTGGGAAGCCGCCGTAGAGCCTTATGAGAACGGTCAGGATCCCACAGCCGATGCCCATGTACAGGCGTCCCTTCTTAGTTACGGGGCTTGTCACGTAGTCGGTGGCCATGAAGAAGGCCCCGAGGAGGAGACCACCTGCCAGGAGATGCGCCAGGGGGTCTCCGGTGAAGATGCCCCTGGGTCCGAGGATCCAGGACAGGACACTAACGGTGCCAAGGTACGCGCCAGGTATGCGCCAGTCAATGACCCTCCTGGCCAGGAGATAACCCGCACCGATCAAGAGGGCCAAGGCAGAGGTCTCGCCGACACACCCAGCGATGTTGCCCAGGAACATGTCGGCATAGGCTGGCACCTCCCCGGAACCCATGGTAACCAGGGGAGTGGCTGTGGAAACCGCATCGAAGGGTGACGTCCACCTGGTCATGTGGGCCGGCCATGACGCCACCAGGAACGCCCTGGCGGCAAGGGCCGGGTTGACGAAGTTGCTTCCGATGCCTCCGAAGAGTTGCTTCACCACCACTATTGCAAAGGCTGATCCCACCACCGGCAGCCATAAGGGTGCGCTGGGCGGCACGTTGAAGGCCACCAGGATACCGGTGATGACAGCGCTCCAGTCGCCCACCGAGACCTCTTTCCCCGCCACCTTCTGGTAGGCCGCCTCCGCCGCCACCGCTGCCACAACCGAGGCCACCGTCAACAGGAGGGCGTTGTAACCGAAGAAGACTATTCCTGCAAGGGCTGCTGGCACCAGTGCCACGACCACATCCCTCATGAGCACGGGCACCGTGGCCGGTGATCTGAGATGCGGGGATGAGGAAACTACAACTCTTTCTAGTTCCAAGTCTATCCCTCCCGGTCCCGCTACTTCTTGGCTGCCTGCATCTCACGGCGCTTCTTTTGCATTATCTCCGCCTTTGCCACGCGGATGGCGTGAACCAGGGGCCTCCGTGCGGGACAAACGTAACTGCAGCACCCGCATTCGATGCAGTCCAGTGCGTTCGAGGCCTCGGCCATGTCGTACATCTTTCTCTCGGAATAGGCCGCCAGGAACAGCGGAAGGAGCGACACAGGGCACACGTCCACACACCGGGCGCACTTGACGCAGGGCACTGTGGGACCGAAGTCCGCTTCCTCCTCACTGAGCACCAGGATACCAGAGGTTCCCTTGATAACGGGCACCTCCAGAGTATACTGGGCTATTCCCATCATGGGCCCCCCCATGAGGACCTTGCTGGGTTTCCCCGTGAGACCCCCGCACTCCTCGATGAGGTCACCGAAGCGGGTCCCTATTTTGGCCAGGAGGTTCCGGGGTTCCTTCACGATGGAACCTGTCACAGTTACCACTCGCTCGATCAGGGGCATGCCCTTCTGGAAGGCATCAGAGACAGCCACCGCGGTTCCCGCATTGCTCACCATGACTCCCACATGGAAGGGAAGCCCTCCCGTGGGCACCTCCCTACTCAGGACTGCCTTGATCAGATGCTTCTCCGAACCCTGGGGGTACTTGGTGTGGAGCGCGGTGACCTCGATGTTCTCCAGGCCTGCCACGGCCTTCTTCAGAGCGGCTATGGCGTCGGGCTTGTTATCCTCAACGCAAACCACGGCCCTGGGAGTGCCGGAGGCATGCATCAGCACCCTCAGCCCGTAGACAACCTCGTCGGCCCTCTCCACCATGAGGCGGTGATCCGACGTGAGGTATGGTTCGCACTCGGCACCGTTCAAGAGATATGTGTCAATGGGCTTGTCCTTGGGCGGTGACACCTTGACCGCCGTGGGGAAGGCAGCCCCGCCCAGGCCCACTATCCCGGAGTCCCGGATGATCGTCTTGACATCATCGGGGCTCATGTCGGAGTAGTCGCCCCGGGGCTTCACACTATCGTGCAGGGTTTCGGTCCCGTCGGATTCGATCACCACGGACATGACCTTGGCTCCCATGGCCGGGTGAGGCCCCAGTTCGATGGCTTTCACCTTTCCCGATACGCTGGAATGCACTGGCGCGGACACAAAGGCATCCGTGGCCCCAATCACCTGGCCAACACGGACCTCGTCTCCCACGGCAACCTGGGCCTCATTGGGCGCGCCAGTATGCTGGTGGAGCGGTATGACAACCACTTCGGGCTCGCCGGCCCTCTCCACAGCCTTGTCCTTGGTATAGGACTTCCTGTAGGGAGGATGAATGCCGCCCGGGAAGGTCACGGCCTCCACGTGTTCGGTCACCCCTCTTCCTGCGCTTTTTCCAAGAGTCAAGGGCTCCGGGGACGGAGCCCGTGAATTACCCAAACCATGTGTGTGTTTCTATCCCACCGGGAGATCTCCTGCCAGTCAACGGCCAAAACCGTGATGGCAAAAAAGAAGAAACCTGACCCGGCGAAGCAGGTACGACCTGCTTAACCCAGAACCCGGGTCAGGTAGAAGGTCCTAACTTCCCGCCGCCATGACCGCCTGGTTTAGCAGGTCTTCGTAGGCCGATACCATCTGAACAAAGTATACGCCAGCGTTAGCGTAATGTGAAGGGTCAGCTTTTTCCTGGTAGGCTTTCAACTCAACCACATTTCTGAGGGCGAGGTCCAGAAGGCTCTTGGCCATGCTGTGGGTCATCTCCCAGCCGGAAGGGGGCTCCACCGCTGAGAGGTCCAGGTTCGCCTGGCGTACACCGCTTTCCAGACCCGAAAGTACCTCCACGGCAGCCTGCTGTCCCAGAACCAGGTCATCCCATAGGCCTGACTCAACCTCCAGCACCGTGCCCACCTCCCCGAAGGCCGCTGAGAGAGCCTGCTCGAATTCGGCTGGCAGGCCTCGGACCTCCAGGGTCCCTCCGCCAACATCAACGGGAGCCACAAACACCTCAAAGCCCTTGGCGGTGTACTGCGCAGCTGCCCTCTGCCCCGCCTCCTTGGTACTGAAGTAGCCTCCTACTACCCGGTAGGGATCCTGGCCCACCACTCCCGCGGGGAGGTTCAGCGATTTTACACGTTCCGCCAACTCCTGGGCGTTACTAGGTGAGGAGAAAACCCCCAGCTGCAACCGGTGCATGCTGATGGAGGGGAGGTGAACCACGTTCTTGTCCGTGGGTGCGGCCGCGGGAGCGTCGCCGGCCACGGGCTGCCCGCTGTCGCCTGGCAAGCGCAAGTCGGAGGCGACTAGGGCGTTGACGAGGAACTTCCCCAGGAAGTAACCGCTGAACACCGCTACCAGGCCGAAGGCAACGAAGAAGGCAGCCACCGGAAGTTTGGGTCTAAGGCCTCTTCTTCTCCTGGGGCTCGATCCTGGTTCCCTGCGCACTCAGATCACCACCTAGTCAATGCTTACCTCCCGCCTGCACACTTCCCTACCCCCACTGTCAACTACCCGGAATAGCAGGTCTTTTCGACCGTCGTCCCGACGCAACGACGACCTGGGGATCTGGACCATGTCAAACGGATAGGTGAAAACCAGGGTTACGAAGTCGCCCGGCTTGGGATCACTGTACTGGACCCTTACTGTCACCTCACCGCCTTCCCTGGCAAGGCTTAAGATCCTCACAAAGTGCCCTCCGGTCCTGCAGAGCCCCCTGTGAAAGGCCAGCACCACATGGCCCTGGAAAACCCTTCGGGGGATGCAGCTAGGCGCCGCATAAGCCCTCAGCATCTCCTCGGCCGAGTCGAATACGAGACAGGTCGGCTCAAGGAAGGTCATGGGCTCCCCTTGCCATCTGGGGTTAAGGTGTCTGGTCTTCAACGACCTCTCCCCCTGGGCAGGCTATCGTACACCCCTGTCCCTAGAGATATATTCTCTGAGTGCCCGATAATTCTTGGGTTTTGGATCTTAGGTAGGTCCTGGCGGGACCCGCCAGGTAGATGGAGCCTGCCACCAGCACCATGTCCTCAGGCCCAGCGCAGTCCAGGGCGCAGTCCAGGGCCCTGGGAATATCCTCTATCGCCTTCGCCTCCAGGCCTTGCCTTCCCAGCATGCCCGCCAGGGTGACGGGATCCATCGACCTGAGGCTGGCAGGCCTTGTGGTTACCGCATATGAGGTCACGGGAACCAGGGCCTTGATCATTCCCTCCACGTCCTTGTCGGTGAGAACCCCCAGGACCAGCACGAGCCGTCTATGGGGTAGGACAGTCCGGACTGTCTCGGCCAGCCTGAGTATTCCGTCAAGGTTATGGGCGCCGTCTATGACGACTAGGGGATCCCGGGCCATCACTTCAAGCCGGCCAGGCCAAGATGTCTTCGCAAATCCCTCATATATCGCCTTGGGGGATACCTCGTAACCCCTGGAGAGAAGGCACTCCACGGAACCCAGGGCCACGGCGGCATTCTCTTGCTGGTGGCGTCCTAAGAGGGGGATCCTCACCTCGGGATAGTCTCCAAGGAGGCCGGCATAGTCCACGGTCTGCCCATCGATCCCTGAGTGCCTCTCCCTCCACGTGATGTCCCGGCCCCCTAGGAATAGCCTGGAGCCCGTCTTCCGGGAAGTGCCTTCCAGGACCTTCAGGGCACTGGGTTTCTGCGGAGCCGAAACCACGGGACTGCCGGGTTTGATGATGCCTGCCTTCTCCCGGGCGATCTTCCCTAGGGTCTTCCCCAGCCTGTCCATGTGGTCCATCCCAATCTCCGTTATGGCCGACACCAGGGGATCCCGGATGACATTGGTGGCATCGAAGCGTCCTCCCAGCCCGACCTCCAGGCAGACGATGTCACACCGTTCCTCTAGGAAGTACAGGAAACCCATGGCTGTGATCACTTCGAACTCGGTGGGTTGCTGCCCGGCCCTTGCCATGGCCTCTACCTCGGGCTCTGTCCTGGTGAGGATCTGGGCCACCCGGTCCTCGCTTATGTTGCGGGAGTTCACCGCAATCCGTTCAGTGAAGTCTTCCAGGTAGGGAGAAATGTACCTGCCCACCTTGAGGCCGCTGGCTTGGAGGATCGAGGAGGTCATGGCTGTCACGGAGCCCTTACCATTGGTGCCAGCCACGTGAACAAACTGCAGGTTGTGGTGGGGGTTGCCCAGTCTCTCCATGAGACCGGTCATTCTGTCCAGACCAAGAATGCTCCCGAACTTCGACAACGCGTCCAGGTATTCCCGGGCCTCACGATAGTTCATCAACGCTCGGCTCTCCTTCGGACCTATGTACCCTTCAACGCATCTATTCTGGCTTTGAGCCTTGAGACCTTCTCAAGCCTTTCGTGCTGCCTGCCCCTCTCCTTCTGGACGATCTCCTGCGGCGCCTTATTCAGAAACTCCTTGTTGGAGAGTCTCTTTGTGACCCTCTCTAGCTCCGTTTCCTCTAAGGCCAGATCCCTTTCGAGCCGCTCTACTTCCTTGTCCACGTCCACAAGACCCACAAGGGGCAAGTAGACCTCGGCGGCGGCAGTCACAGCCGCTAGCGCTTGATCTGGCCTCGCGCTGCCCGTTTCCTGGAAGACCAGGGGGTCAGCCATGGCCAGGCTCTCAATGTGCGCCTTCACCTGCTGCAGGGCCTCCTTGCTCGAGTCAGAGGTGGGCTGGAGCACCACCCTGGCAAGCCTTGACGGCGGCACGTTCACCTCCGCGCGCAGGTTGCGTATGGCTCGCACCACCTCCTTGACCCTTGTCATGGTCTCCTCAGACCCGGCGTCAAGGAGGGCCTCTGGAACCCTGGGCCAGCTGGAGCCTACGATGGAACGCCTGCTTCCTTCCAGGTGATTCCATATTTCCTCGGAAATGAAGGGCATGAACGGGTGGAGCAGCTGCATTGTCCCCAGGAGCACGTAGCCCAAGATACCCTGGGCCTGGCGCCGCTGGGAGGCCTCTCCGTGGTAAAGGTAGGTCTTGGACATCTCAACGTACCAGTCACAGAACTCGTCCCACACGAAATCGTACAGCAGCCGGGCGGCCTCCCCCAGCTCGTAGCGCTCAAGGCAGCCGGTCACATCCCTGACAGTGGAGGCATAGCGGCTGAGTATCCAGCGCTCTGCCAGGTTGGTGGGCACGGGTTCCCCGAACCCTTCACCTTCGTGGCCTTCCAGGTTCATCAGGACGAACCTGGTCGCGTTCCAGATCTTGTTGGCGAAGTTCCTGCTGGACTCCACCCTCTCCCAGTAAAACCGCATGTCATTCCCAGGCGTGTTGCCGGTCATGAGGGTAAAGCGAAGGGTATCCGCTCCGTACTTCTCGATGACCTCAAGCGGATCGATGCCGTTGCCCAGGGACTTCGACATCTTCCGCCCCTGCGCATCCCTGACCAAGCCATGGATGAGGACGTTCCGGAAGGGCTCCTCCTTCATGAACTCCTCGCCCATCACCATCATCCTGGCCACCCAGAAGAAGATGATATCATATCCTGTCACCAGGACCGATGTCGGGTAGAAGTAGCGCAGGTCATCGCTGTCCTCGGGCCAGCCCAGGGTGGAGAAGGGCCAGAGGGCTGAACTGAACCACGTGTCCAGGACATCCTCGTCCTGTTCCAGGTCCTGGCTCCCGCAGGCACAAGCCTCGGGGGGATCCACCGTCACCATGATCTCCTGGCATGTCCTGCAGTACCACGCAGGGATGCGGTGGCCCCACCAGATCTGCCGGGAGATGCACCAGTCCCTGATGTTCTCCATCCAGTTCAGATAGATCTTCGTGAAACGCTCTGGGACAAACCTCACCCTTCCCTGGAGCACTGCCTCCATGGCGGGCTGGGCCAGCGGCTTCATTCTCACGAACCACTGGCGGGAGAGGAGAGGCTCTATCACGGTGTCACACCGGTAGCACTGGCCCACGGAGTGGGTGTACTCTTCAACCCTCACCAGGAGCCCAAGGCGATCCAGTTCCTCCAGGAGAGCCTTGCGACACTCGTAGCGGTCAAGCCCCGCGTAGGGGCCGGCATCCTGGGTCATCCTGCCGCTTGGGTCGATGACGGAAATCCTGGAAAGCCCGTGACGGGTGGCGATCTCGAAGTCGTTGGGATCGTGCGCCGGGGTTACCTTCACGGCACCGCTGCCGAAGGACGGGTCCACGTACTCGTCGGCTACTATGGGGAGGGGTCTTCCCAGGACAGGAAGCACCGCTCTTAGACCCACCAGTTCCTTGTACCGCTCGTCGCTGGGATTCACCGCCACGGCGGTGTCTCCCAGTATGGTCTCGGGTCGAGTTGTCGCCACGGTGATGAATCCCTTCCCCGACTCTAGCGGGTACCTCACGTACCAGATGGAGCTCTTGTGCTCCTCGTGTTCCACCTCGATATCGCTCAGGGCGGTCTTGCACTCGGGGCACCAGTTGATTATGTAGTCACCCCTGTAGATGAGACCCTTCCGGTAGAGACTGGCGAAGACCTCGCGTACCGCCCTGGACCGCTTTTCATCCATGGTGAAGGCCAGCCGTGACCAGTCACAGGAGCACCCCAGTCGCTGCAGCTGGAGCACGATCCTGTTCCCGTACTCGTCCTTCCACTCCCACACCTTCTCGATGAACCTTTCCCGTCCCACATCGTAGCGGCTGGTGCCCTCCTTCGACAGGCTGGCATCCACTACATGCTGTGTGGCTATACCTGCGTGGTCAGTTCCGGGGAGCCACAAGACCTCGTAACCCTGCATGCGCCTCCAGCGAGCAAGCACATCCTGAATGGTCTCGTCAAGGGCGTGACCCATGTGGAGGGAACCGGTCACATTGGGCGGGGGAATCACTATCGTGAAGGGGACCTTCTCAGGTCTCACTTCCGCCCTGAAGAGGTCCCTGTCAAGCCACTCTTGGTACCACTTGGATTCAACTCGGGCAGGATCGTATACCTTGGGGAAGTCTTCCCTGGCGTTCATCGCTTACCTCCTTGGCTGTAGCGCCCCGGGCAGTCCCCCACGGGCTTCAGGTGCAAGAGCCGAGGAGGCCCCCGGCCTCTTGGGCAAACTCGAGGAGCTGTCTCTTTTGCGATGCGTCAACCCTGCGGAGGTTTGCCTCGTAGTCACCCACCAGCCCGTTTATGATGGCCAGCGAGCTCTGGCTGTGCTGGGGGGACCCCAAGGTAAAGGCCAGGGTTGCACCGGCGAACAGAAGGAGGGCAAGGTCGGGAGCTGCAACGCTGGACATCAGGTGTACCATGATGGTAGAGCCCTCGGCCGTTTTCTTCACGGCGGCGATCACCAGCACAAGCAGGACAATCATGTAGGCGCAGAACAAGAAGGGGGACCTGAGCCGGGTTATCTCCGCCAGGGTCTCCTTGATGGTGCGCCCCACTCCCGTCTCCCGGGCCAGCACGACCTTCTCTAACAACTTCGCCCTGATGTGAGGCCAGTCTTCCCTCACTTCCTTCTCCAGTCCCAGGGCGTCATACGCCTTCTGGGTAGGCGCGTGTAACACCATTGACCGCCCCTGGGGTCGTTCCCGCCGCTCAAGGTCATGCCGGACATCCAATAGGTCCCTCTTGGCCAGGGAATTCATGACATCATAGGCGGTCCACTTGCTCACATTGAGAAGGTCCGCCACCTCGGTGTAGTGCACGCAAGATCCAGTCCTCTCGTGCAGGTCCAGTATAATCTCCATGAACTCCTTCTGCCTTCTGGTAAGCACATACATCCCTCCTCAGGACGCGTCCTACCCGTAACCCGTAGGTAAAGCATAAGAGCTAAATCCGGGGGTGTCAAGGATGACCCCATGTGTGAAGCAGTTTATGTAACTTGTTGAGGGTCACCTTCATAAACTGTTGAAAACAGATTGTTATTACTTTGACCAGGGGGTCTTCTCACTAATGGTCTTCTTCATGGGTAACAGCAGGATGAACATGGGCCATGAAGCGGCAGAATGGATGTACTCTGCACCCGCCAGCTACCCAGAGCCAAGGGTTATCAGGCCTAACCAGTATTATGCCCAGATCTTCCAGGAAATCCTCTCAGGCCCTGCGAGTAAGCAGCGGGCGGTGGCGCAGTACAGCCACCACTCGAGGGCCCTGTCGCGGCGGTACAGTTCCGTCTCGGATACCCTCCAGAGAATATCCGAGGTGGAAACCCGCCACATCCAGCTGGCCTTGAAAGTGGTCCGCCTCCTGGAGGGCAACGCACTTGGGCAAATCGCTTCGCCTGGGCAAAGGGAATACCCGATCTACCGCGGGAAGGACCTCTGTGACCGGCTTGCCGCTGACCTGCACATGGAAAGGCTCATCATTAATGCGTGCAAGGCAGTACAGGCCATAGTTGAGGATCCCTTTGTCCTCCTCCTGGTGGAAAGGATTATGCAGGACGACGAGGCACACGTGGCCACCCTTTCCCGCCTGGTTCGTGAGACCTGCCTTCACCATGCGGAGGCTGCCAGGGAGAATATCTAGCAAGAGGGTGGACCCCGGGGTCCACCTCATAGGGGCACATGCCGCGGCCTGTGCCCCACTTTATTCCATCACAGCCTTTCGCGGCGCATGAGCAGGACATCCCGGCAGGGACCATGCCCTCCCGCCTTCAGAACAGCCTCCACCTGGAACCCGCACTTCTTGTAGCACCTGACCGCTGCCAGGTTGTCTTTGAACACCCTTAGGTAGAGGTACCTCAGGGCCGTCCTGGTGAAGACGAAATCGATGAAGGCTGAGACAGCATCAGTGCCATAGCCTTGACCGATGAAGCTGGGGTCAAGGATGTACACCCGCAGTTCCGCCGAACACCATGTGAAGGAACCAAGCCCTATGTATCCTATGGTATGGTCTTCCTGGGTCTGTATTGCCCAAAGGCGCCTGGAAAGACCACGTCCACTGGGCGACTCCGGGTGCAGTTCCCCTGCCGGCCACCCTGTGGCATCGCTTGCCAGTTTCATGAGATCCCCTAGATAGCGGCCACACGCGGGGCGCAACACAGTAGTACAGCCCCTGACCACAGGCGACCCTCCCTCTTGAATCCCATGGCATCTTCTAGGTACCCTCTTCTCCTTCCTTCAAGAAAATGGAGGGAGGCCTTCCTGCCGGTGGCAGCGGCCTCTCCCTCTCTCGATCCCTATGCCTTGCCTATTTGCCTATGGCCCAGTCTGATCAGCCATGGGCAGGCAGCCTGTGGCTGGTTCGGGAATGGGAAAACAGTCCCGGGATTGCCTTCCTTCGTTGAAGCCAGGCCTCAGCATGGCCACCCTAAGCACTTCGTCCATGTGATCCACGAGGATGAACCGCATTCTCCTGGTGACATTCCGAGCCACTTCGTCCAGGTCCTTCCGGTTGTCCTCCGGCAGGATCATTGTGCGTATCCCCGCCCTGAACACTGCCAGCGTCTTTTCCTTGACACCCCCTACTGGCAGCACCCGTCCCCTGAGAGTGACCTCCCCTGTCATGGCCACATCGTGCCGGACAGGGATGCCGGTAAGGGCTGAAGCCAGGGCGGACGCAATTGCGATGCCCGCGGAGGGTCCATCCTTAGGGATGGCACCTTCGGGAACATGGATGTGCACATCATACTTCTCGTGGAAACCCTCATCGACTCCGAGGTCATGAGCCCTGGAGCGTACGTAGCTGAAGGCAGCCTGTGCCGACTCCTTCATGACGTCTCCGAGTTTCCCGGTGAGCATCAGGTTGCCCTTCCCCATCATAAGGGTAACCTCAATGGGCATTAGGTCTCCCCCAGTGTCCGTCACCGCTACCCCCGTGGCAATCCCTATCTCGTCCTTCTTCTCCGCCGTGCCGTAACGGTATCTTGGGATACCCAGGTAACGGGTAAGATTAGTCTTGTTTACCCGGACCGCTTCAGTCTCACCCTTTACCAGTTCCTTAGCCACCTTGCGACAAATGGTGGCCAGTTCCCTTTCGAGGTTTCGAACACCTGCCTCCCGTGTGTACCGGCGGGAGATCTCCTTGATGGCGTTGTCAGAGACCTCTAGATTTGCCCCGGCTAACCCATGCTCCTTCATCTGCTTGGGCAGGAGAAAAAGCCTTCCTATATGGATCTTCTCCTCCTCAGTGTAGCCAGGGAGGAATATGGTCTCCATCCGGTCCAGGAGGGCTTTGGGGATGTTGTGAGTGCTGTTGGCGGTGGTTATGAACATGACCTTAGAGAGGTCGAAGGGCATCTCCAGGTAGTGATCGCTAAAAGCCAGGTTCTGCTCGGGGTCCAGCACCTCCAGGAGCGCCGCCGCCGGGTCCCCGCGGAAGTCGGAGGTCAGCTTATCTATCTCGTCCATAAGGAAGACTGGGTTCTTGGAGCCCGCCTGGCGCATGCCGTGAAGGATCCTGCCGGGCAGAGCACCCACGTAGGTCCTCCTGTGCCCCCTGATCTCTGCCTCGTCCCGGACTCCCCCCAGGGAAATGCGGGCGAACTTGCGCCCCAGGGCCCTGGCCACCGACTTGGCCAGGGAGGTCTTGCCCACACCCGGGGGGCCCACCAGGCAGAGTATGGGGCCCTTCATGCTCTTGACCAGTTGCCTGACGGCTAGGTACTCCAGGACCCTCTCCTTGACCTTATCC
This sequence comes from Bacillota bacterium, assembly GCA_040754315.1. Lineage (NCBI taxonomy): Bacteria > Bacillati > Bacillota > Bacillota bacterium. The sequence continues at coordinate 33,278 of JBFMCS010000033.1, read as the reverse complement.
AACCCGTAGTGGTCCTCATTGAGGATCCGCTCGGCTTCGTTGATATCCAGCCGATCCTCTGTCTCGACGTTCCATGGCAGAGCCACGATCCACTCCAGGTACGTCCTGACCACCACAGCCTCCGCCGCCATGGGCGGCATCTTCTCCAGCCGGTCCACCTCTTTGAGGGCCTTCTCCTCAATCTCCGCGGGCAGATTGGCCTCCTGTATTTTCTGGCGGAACTCGGCGACCTCGCCGCCTTTGTCGTCCTTGTCCCCCAGCTCCTTCTGGATGGCCTTCATCTGTTCCCTCAGGTAGAATTCCTTCTGGGTGCGTTCTATCTGCTTTTTGACCCTCCCGCTGATGCGCTTCTCCAGCTCCATCAGATCTATTTCGCGGTTGATGAACTCCAGGACCCTCTCCAGCCTGGCCCTGATACTTGTTTCATGGAGCAAGGCCTGCTTATCTTCGAGTTTCAGCGCCATTTGAGCCCCCACGGTGTCAGCCAGCTTGCCGGGCTCTTGCACGCTGGATACGGCAATCAGAGCCTCCGCGGGCACCTTCTTGCTCATCTTAACTATCTTCTCGTACTGCTCCTTCACAGTACGGACCAGGGCCTCAATCTCAGCGTCATGTTCCAGGGACTCGGGGAACTCCCTCACTGTGACCCTGATATGAGGGTCCATCGCGGTGTACTCTAGGATTTCGCACCTGCCAATCCCCTCAACCACAGCCCGGAGGTTGCCTCCGGGAAGGCGAGCCATCTGCTTTATCTCGGCAATAGTACCCATGGGGAATATGTCTCCCGGTCCTGGTTCATCCACACGTGTCTCTCTCTGTGTTGCCAGGACAACGAACCGGTCCTGGCTCATAGCCTCGTCCAGGGCGCTAACCGAACGTTGCCTGCCAACCTCCAGGGGGACAATGGTTGAGGGAAAAACCAGCATCCCGCGGAGGGGTATAAGGGGATACTCCCCTGCACCCTTCCATGCCTTGACCATCCATCTCATCTCCTCCGGCACTCCCGCCCTCGTTTTGGGCTCTATGCTTTGATATTCTCTAGCGGGATGGCGATTCCTCCCCTCGGGGCGCAAGGGTCCAATTCCCCCGGATCGCACAGGGCTGTGCCCTGGCGAAGGGGAGGCACAGTTCATGTGATTCTTGCATCGTGGAAGGGGGCCGTGAATTGAATACTACTTCCAGGATTCTAGTGTCTCCAGGGGATGTAGCCTGAAAGGCATATGGTCCCTCCCTGGCTGGAAGGCATGGTATAGCGCACGGGCGCCCTGGGCTCTCTTTCCAGGAAGTACCTGAGGGGGCCTGGGGTAGTAGCAGGGGTAAGGACAATCCTTCGCTGGAACTTCAAAATTTGCCTAGCTGGCTGTCACGCTCAAGGTCGGGGAGAGCAGCGCGTGCTGCAGCACTTCATCCATGGTATCGACGGGCACCACCTCCACGCTGGCCTCCTTGAAGATCTCCTGCCAGTTGTCCCTGGGAATGATCACCTTGGTGACCCCGGCCTCTCTTGCGGCTTCCACCTTGGAGACCACTCCACCCACAGGACGCACCAGGCCCCTGATGGATACCTCGCCAGTCATGGCCACCGTATTTGATATTGGTGTTTCAGTGATGGAACTGTATATGGCGGTGGCGACGGTCACCCCTGCCGAGGGCCCGTCTATGGGTACACCGCCGGGGAAGTTGATGTGGATGTCGTACGACTTGGGATCCACGTCAATATATCGCCGTAGGACGGTAAGGACGTTTTCCACGGAGCCCTTCACCAGGCTCTTTCGCCTCATCCGGTGACCGTAGTGGCCCAGCTCTTCCTCCTCGATAATCCCGGTGACGGTAATACGGCCCTCACCTTCTGCCGGGTACGTGGCAACCTCTACCTCCAGCATGATCCCCGTGTTCGGCCCCATGACCGCAAGGCCGTTGGCACATCCTACCTGGGGGTGTGACGGTATGCGCCTCTCGGGTCGAGGGCAATACTGCCCGCTGGAAACCACCCATTCCACATCCTCCTGCCGCACGGTGGCCCTGCCCTCCCCCGAGGCTATCCCTGCTGCCACCTGCACAATGTTCACCGCCTCCCTTCCGTTCGAGGCAAAGCGCTCGATGACAGATAGGCAGCCGCTGCCCATTTCCATACCAATCTTCGAAGCCGCATTCCGCGCTATGGCTCCGACCTCAGCAGGTCTCAGGGGTTTGAAGAAGACCTCCAGGCATCGTGAGCGGATGGCCGCCGGTATGTCTTCGGGCATTCTCGTGGTTGCCCCTATCAGCCTGAAGTCCGCCGGAAGGCCGTTTTCGAAGATGTCCTTGATGTGCGAGGGAACGTTGGAGTCGTCAGGGTTGAAGTAGGCCGACTCTAGGAATACCTTGCGGTCCTCCAGAACCTTGAGTAGTTTGTTCATCTGTATGGGGTGGAGTTCCCCGATCTCATCAATGAAGAGCACCCCGCCGTGGGCCTTGGTGACGGCCCCGGGCTTTGGCTGGGGTACGCCAGCCATTCCCAGAGGCCCCGCACCCTGGTATATGGGGTCGTGAACGGACCCGATTAGCGGGTCTGCGATGCCCCTCTCATCGAACCTCGCTGTGGTGGCATCTATCTCCACAAACTTGGCACTGTGCTTGAAGGGGCCTATCCCCTTGGACTTCGCCTCCTCCAGCACCAGCCTGGCGGCAGCTGTCTTGCCCACACCCGGGGGGCCGTAGACGATCACGTGCTGAGGGTTGGGACCACATAGTGCAGCCCTTAGCCCCTTGAGCCCCTCTTCCTGGCCGACGATCTCCTGGAAGCACGTGGGCCTGGTCCTCTCGGAAAGGGGCTCAGACAGGGATATTTCCCGCAGGCGGCGGAGGTTCTCCGTCTCCTTGCGGGATTCCTTGGCAACGCCTACCTTGGAAGTTTGCTGGTTTCGAAGGAGGTTCCAGAAGTAAAGACCGATGAGAATAGCTAATCCCACCTGAACATAGGCCATGGCACTCCCTGGATATCCCATATGGTTCACCCCTCCAACGAGTCCCCGCAAAAAAATGGACGTTGCATCCCGCGTCCAATATTATCCCTCAAGGAAGGGTTTGTATCCTGCAGGAGGACTGGCTGAAATTTACAGGGCGGTCCGGGACGCCAGGAGAGACACTAGAACCGAGGTGAGGCTCATGGCTTCCAAGAAACCCCTGGTGGAAGGCGCCGAGGAAGGTTTGAGGCAGCTAAAGGAGGGGCTACACAGGTTGGCTTCGGGGGGAGAGAGTACCATCAGCAAGTTCAGGCGCCTGGCGGAGAACTGGGCAAGGAAGCGTTTAGGGGGCACCTGAGTGCCCCCTAGACGCTCTCCTACGCTGTCTCTTCCTTCTTCCGGACCTTCTTGCGCTCAGATGTTACCAGGAGCGGGTCCTTGCTCTTGCCCACAACGTCCTCGGTGACCACGCACTTGACCACATCGGACCTGGATGGGATGTCGTACATCACGTCCAGCATTATGTCCTCTATGATGGCCCTGAGACCCCTGGCGCCGGTGTTGCGCTTCATGGCCTCCCGAGCAACAGACTTCAGGGCTTCCTCAGTGAACTCCAGGTCAATTCCGTCCAGCTCGAAGAACTTCTGGTATTGCTTGACCATGGCATTCTTGGGCTCGGTGAGGATCCGGACTAGTGCATCCTCATCCAGAGCATCCAGCGTAACGATGATGGGCACGCGCCCCACAAACTCAGGGATCATTCCGAACTTAAGAAGGTCCTGGGGCAGGATCTGGTCAAGGATCTCACCTATCCGCAACTGCTCCTTGGTGCGGATATCGGCCCCAAATCCCATGATCTTCTTGCCTACTCTCGCCTGGATGATCTTGTCGACGCCCTCAAAGGCGCCGCCGCAGATAAAAAGGATGTTTGTGGTATCTATCTGGATGAATTCCTGGTGCGGGTGCTTGCGTCCCCCCTGCGGCGGAACGCTGGCCACAGTGCCCTCCAGTATCTTCAGCAACGCCTGCTGGACACCCTCGCCCGATACATCCCTCGTGATAGAGGGATTCTCGGATTTCCGGGCTATCTTGTCTATCTCGTCTATGTATACGATGCCCTTCTCCGCCTTCTCCACGTCGTAGTCAGCGGCCTGGATCAGCTTGAGGAGTATGTTCTCCACATCCTCACCGACGTAGCCGGCCTCTGTCAGCGACGTGGCATCAGCGATGGCAAAGGGAACGTTGAGAATACGGGCAAGCGTCTGAGCCAGCAGGGTCTTGCCAGAACCGGTCGGGCCTAGCATGACTATGTTGGACTTCTGGAGCTCGACATCGTCCACACGCCCGCCAAGGTTGACCCTCTTGTAGTGATTGTACACTGCCACTGACAGGATCTTCTTGGCCTTCTCCTGGCCTATGACGTACTCATCAAGGGTGGCCTTGATCTCCTTAGGCTTGGGGATGTGCTTGAGATCCAGCTCCTCCTCGTCCGCCAGTTCTTCCTCTATGATCTCGTTGCACAACTCCACACACTCATCGCAGATGTAGACCCCCGGACCGGCCACGAGCCGGCGCACCTGCTCCTGGTACTTTCCGCAGAAGGAGCACTTCAATTGGCCCTTTTCCTCGGTGAACTTGAACATGCTCCTCTCCTCCTACCTGCCGCCGCCCTTTGGTGTTTTTCTCCTGGACACGAAGATCTCGTCAATAAGGCCGTAGTCCTTAGCTTCTTCAACCGTCATGAAGAAGTCCCTCTCTGTGTCCCGCTCGATCTTCTCCATGGGCTGACCACTGTGATCCGCAAGGACCTTGTTGATTACCTGCCGGGTCCTGAGGATTTCCTTCGCGTGGATTTCTATCTCCGTTGCCTGTCCCTTGACACCACCCCAGGGCTGGTGGATAAGCACCTTGGCATTGGGGAGCGCGTAGCGTTTTCCCTTGGCTCCCCCTGCCAGTATCACCGCTGCCATGCTTGCTGCCATACCCACGCAAATGGTGGAAACGTCTGGTTTGATGTATTGCATCGTGTCATAGATCCCCAGGCCAGCCGATATGGAGCCTCCGGGGGAGTTGACATAAACGTGTACATCCCTGTCGGGGTCTTCCACCTCCAGGAAAAGCATCTGGGCCACGACCAGGTTGGCCACGGCGTCGTCTATGGCTGTGCCGATGAAGATGATCCTATCCTTAAGAAGCCTGGAGTATATGTCGTAGGCACGTTCCCCGCGGCCCGTCTGCTCTATTACCATTGGGACAAGGTAGTCGGCCAAAACTATCCCTCCTGCTTCTCCGTTTCTTCCCCTTGAACCCCGAGCAAGCTTTCCCAAGGCTCGCCCAAGAGGAGACCGGCGACTTTACTGCGTATGATGCCCCCCTGCACCTGTTCCATTCCCCCGCGGGACATCAATATCTTCCTGATTATCTCAGGTTTCTGTCCGTAGGCGGATGCCTGCCACTGGATGACCTTCTCAAAGTCACCCTCCTGAGCGGCGATGCCCTCGGCCTTGGCGATGGCATCTTCTACCAGGTACTGCTTGACTCTCTTCTCGGCCGCCTCTTTATACTCTTCCCTAACAGCTGCCTCGTCCTTGCCGGTGTGCTCGTACATGCCCTCTATGGTGAGACCGGCTCTTTCGAGCCTGTACTTGATCTCACCAATAATGTCGTCGATTTCCCTCTCAATCATAACCTCAGGAATGTCCACCTGGGTCTGGGAAACAGCCTGCTCCATTGCTTGCTTCTCCCGGTCGTGGAGCTCCCTCCGGGTCTTGTGGCTGGCAAGGGTATTCTTGATCTCGGTCTTTAAATCCTCTAACGTCTCGTACTCTCCCACGGTCTTGGCAAAACCATCGTCCAGTTCAGACAACCTTTTTTCCTTGATGCCCTGTACCTTTATCATCATTTGAACTGCCTTCCCCCGCAGGCTCTCATCGGGGTTATCTTCAGCGAACTTGATCTTGGCTGTCCTCTCTTCCCCGACTCGGGCTCCCTCAAGCGCCTGTTGAACCTCGGGATAGGAGGTCTCACCGCCCATCTCCACAGCGGCAATGGTGGGTTGCTGTGCAGGTTCGCCTTGGGCCTGGAGAACGTACTCAATAAAGGCTATTCGGCCCGTTGTCGCTTCGTCACCCTCCACCTCCACCAATTCTGCACGCCTGTCCCGGAGCGCTTCCAGCTCCTGGTGGATCTCCTCGTCAGTGACCTTGACCGGCTTCTTCTCCACCTTGATTTCCTTGTACGCTCCTAGCTGCACCTCGGGCTTCACGGTGACAGTGGCCTTGAACCTCAGGGACTTCCCTTCTGCTGCCTCCAGGAGTTCCAGGCTGGGCCGGTCCACAGGCACCACCTGGCTCTCCTTCACAGCCGCCGCGTATGAGGCAGGCAGGAGTTGCTCCAGGGCTTCCTCCATCAAGACGCCCTTGCCAATGTAGTTCTCGAGTATCGGCCGGGGTGCGCGACCCTTTCGGAAACCCGGTATGTTGTACTTCTTGACTAGCTTCCTGTAGGCCTGCTCCATGGCCTTATCCATGGCCTCGGCCTCAACCTCTACCTCAAGAAGCCTCTCGTTCTTGTTAGTCTCGGTTACGTTGACCTTCATATGAACCTCCCACTCCTAGTGTCACCACCTGGTGCAGCCATGGCCAGACTGCCAACGAAACGGTTTGGCCAGAGCTATCCACGGCCAAACCATCATCGTGATGAAGATCCACTTTGCTCGCGCCCTTGACGCGAAAGTGTACTTCGTCAACGGGAATTATACCGCTATATCAAGCCTGGCGCAAGTTCCCCGGACCCTGCGCCAGGCAGCAAAGCGTGTCGATATCGATACAGTGATGCTGTCTAGCTCTTGGGAGAACCAGTTCTCAGGGAGGCTAGTCTCTTCAGTACTCCGCCATAGGCAAGGCGCTTCATGACTATCTGGATGAACGTAGAGTAGATCACCACGTCTGCCACGGTGGATACTACCCTGGGGGGTATGGTCACCGCCCTGGGAATGCCAAAGAGCGTCTCAAGGAAGTAAGGCCTCAAGCCCACCGCTACTATACCCTGGCCCACAGCGACTGCCAGCATCAGGTGCATGATAGATGGCACCTCGGTAGTGCGAAACCACAGGATCAAGCCTGGGATGAACCCTGACAGAGCCTGGGCCACCGTGAAATGGGGCATGTAGGGGCCCATGGGGTTGATGAAGTAACCGATAAGGTCCTCCAGTGCCCCTGCCATGGCTCCAGCCCCCGGCCCGAACATGGCACCGGCCATTATGATGGGCAGGCTGCCAAAACCGATCCTGATCCCTTCGATGCCGCCGATGGCGATCCTCACGCTGGCCACCCTGGTCAAGACGATAGCTAGACCGATGAGCAAGGCCATGGAGGTAAGGCGGGCAGTGCTCTTGCGCACAAATAAACACCTCTCCTTCTTTCTCGGATGGCAGTAGCCACACCGGGGAGAAGGGAGGCTCCCTACGATGTGACAGCGGACGCGGCGCTCCACCGCAGGTCCACGCTGATGGTGGCCTTTCGTCTAGGGGCCACATCCCATCCCCTAGCACTTGACGCGAAGCACCTACTCTGCCCTTCCTTGTGTTGTTGTAGGTCCCACCGGACCTAGTTAAGTGTTCTCCTTCTATGCCATTTGCCAGATTCCTTTAACGGGCGAGACCAGGGTTCAAGAAATTGTTCCTTGCCTGTTGGCCCTAGGGACGACCCTGGAAGGTCATAGCCGCCTCGCCAGAGAAATCCCAATCCAGCGAAACCGTGGGGAGGGACTGAATTGGACCTGGTGAAGACCTTTTCCTTTATGATGCGTACCCGCATCCTGTATGGAACTGGATCCTTGCAGGGTTTGGGGTCGGAACTCCAGGAAATGGGTGTCCGCCGTGTTCTGTTGCTGACGGACCGTGGTGTCCGGAGGGCCGGTGTGGTGGACGGGATTGCAGAGACCGTGGAGTCCCTGGGGATAGACGTCACTTGGTTTGATGAGGTTGAGCCTAACCCCCGGGACAGCACCGTGGAGCGAGCGGCAGGCGTGGCCCGGGAGGTTGCCGCCGGTGGGCTGGTGGCTGTCGGCGGCGGGAGCGTGATAGATGCGGCCAAAGCAGCAGGGATCCTGGTGACCTCCGGGGGCAGGCTCCGGGACTACGAAGGCCGTGGCCGGGTTCCCCGGCCAATACCACCCCTTGTAGCTGTTCCTACAACCGCCGGGACGGGAAGTGAGGTCACATTCTCGTCAGTGATCACCGATACGGGGCGGCGGTACAAATTCAGCATAAACAGCCCCTTGGCCACAGCCAGGCTTGCTGTGCTGGACCCGGCGTTAACGGTGAGCATGCCGGCACCCATAACAGCCTCGACGGGCATGGACGCCCTGACTCACGCCATTGAGGCCTTGACTAGCACGAAGGCTAACCCCATTAGCAATGCGCTGTCCCTGTCAGCCATCCAGCTCATAGCCAAGCATCTTGCCACTGCCACCCGTGATGGAGAGAACCTGGAGGCCCGATCCGGCATGCTCATGGGGAGCCTCCTGGCGGGAATGGCCTTCGCCAATGCGGACGTGGCAGGTGTTCACTGCATGGCCGAGGCCCTGGGAGGGGTCTACGACACACCCCATGGAGTAGCCAACTCCATCTTCCTTCCCTACGTAATGGAATTCAATCTCCCCTCTTCCGCGGAGAAACTGGCACTCGTCGCCTCGGCCATGGGGGAGACTGTTACCGGGCTGTCAGTACCTGAGGCTGCCATGAGATCCGTGGAGGCTGTGAGGGCTCTGTCAGATGATCTGGACATACCCCGGTTCGGGGACTTGGGTATCGACCCCAGTGGCTTTGATGATCTGGCGAGGCTGGCTGCGGCTAACGGGTCTGCGGGAAGTAACCCGAGACCCGTTAGTAAAGAGGTCTTTGGTGACCTGTTCCGGAGGGCGTTGAGAGATAGTTAGCCCAGTGTGGTGAACTTCGGCACACGTGTGGTTGCTGGCCAGCATCTGGCCAGCCAGCCATTGCGCCATGTTAATGGAAACCTGGAGCGTTCGGCTGTATCCCCTGCCGGTGAGAGCGGGGGATACAGCCCCTAGCAATAAGCAATTCGACGTTGTCTTGGAGGGAAGACCACACGTGGAAGGGAGCAAAGGAATCCCACAACCTTGGGGGCCCACCAACCCACATCCTCTGTCACGCAGAACTGAACTAGTCTGGGAGGGGAAGTACGATGAATATGGAAGCCGGCGACCCGTGAAGCTCCCCGTTTCTCCCCTACCCCTCCAACACATAGAATCAATTGGTGTACCACGTAGCCGTGTAAGAACCGACCTGGTAAATACCTTCGACGAGCCTGCTTTTCTGCAAGAGATGCACCGTGACAACTTTCACAACATGCTCATCTGGGGAGACAACAAGCTGGTCATGAACTCTTTGCTGGAGCACTTGGGCGGAAGGATAGACCTGATATACATAGACCCACCCTTCGCGGTAGGTGCCGACTTCACTGTGCAGGTGCAACTCGGTGAAGAGAACGACACGCCTCTCAGGGAGCACTCCATCATGGAAGAAGTCGCCTACCGGGATACTTGGGGCAAAGGAACCGACTCCTACCAGCATATGATGTACGAACGTCTCGCTTTGATGCGTGACCTGCTCAGCGAACACGGGGCTATCTATGTGCACTGTGACTGGCGCATGAGCGGGTTCTTGCGAGGCTTGCTGGATGAGGTATTCGGGCCCGACTGCTTCCTGAACTCCATCGCATGGGTTTACGGGTCAAGTGCGCGAGGCGCAAAGGCGATAGCCTCGCAGTTTGCGCGTAATCACGATAACATCCTCTACTACAGGAAGTCCCCAGCCCATGTATTCAACGGCGACATTCTCCGAAGACTCTATACCTTCGAGGAGGCGAGGAAGGCGGGATTCAGGCAAGATGAATCAGGCCGGTGGTTCAAGACGGCGCCCCGGGGCGACTACACCGACGCCAGCATAGCTGCGTTAAGGGCAGAAGGACGGGTCCACGATACCCGGACGGGAAACGTTCGAATCAAGTACTTTCTCGATACGGAAGATCGTTATATCGTGGAATCCGTCCCCGTGGGTGATGCATGGCCGGACATCCCGGATGCGATGCATCTATCCGAACAGGAGAAGACCGGCTTTGACACCCAGAAGCCCGAATCTCTGCTTCAACGCATTATCCGGTCGTCATCAAACGAGGGCGACTTGGTGGCCGACTTCTTCTGTGGCTCAGGCACGACCATGGTAGTGGCAGAGAAACTAGGGCGCCGCTGGATCGGGGTGGATCTCGGACGCCACGCTATTCACATGTCCCGCAAGCGGCTCATCCATGTGCATCGCGAACTACGTGCTAAGGGAAGGCCTTGTCGCTCCTTTGATGTCTATAGCCTTGGCCGGCATGAGCGCCAGTGGTGGCAGAGTGAACGCCTCAAAGGGCTAGATGCAGCGTACCGGCACATTGTCCTGCGATTCTACGGAGCCTCCCCTCTGGGCAGTCCGCCCACCCCGCTACTCCATGGCGATAAACACGGCGCCCTGGTACACGTGGCTTCCGTTGATAGCGTCTTTGCCCTCAAAGATCTCAGAAAAGTAGCCAGAGCCGCTCAGTTAGCAGGAGCACGTGATCTACACTGTTTGGCTTGGGAGTTTGAAACGGATCTTGTTGCCAAGAAGCGGACACTTGAAGCCGAAGCTGGCCTCATCATTCACCTGAAGTACATCCCCAGGGAGATCATGGAGCCAAACCGTGCGGAGTGCCAGTTCTTCGAGGCTGGTCACCTGGAAGCAAAGGCAGTGAAAAAGGGGAAGAGGGTAGACGTGGAATTGGTGAGATTCACGCCATCACTGGCCGGTGTGCCCGGGGCAGAAGTAGCAGCGTTGCGAGAGCGGGCAATCTGGTCGCCATTGGACTTCATCGATTTCTGGGCAGTGGACTTCAAATGGCACGATGGCAAGACCTTCGAGCATCACTGGCAAGACTTCCGCACACGCAGGGACCGCACACTCAAGACGCGGAGCGACCTCGGTTGGGAATACGGCAAACCCGGCCGGTATGATATCTGCGTTAAGGTGACTGACGTCTTTGGGGTGGACACCACCACAGCTATTCAGGTGAAGGTGTAGCCTAGGGTCTTGTGTCTAGCAGAAAGCCGGCGCTTTAACCACATTCTTGGGGGAAGAAGACGATTCCCCACCGTTTGCCGAACTTCAAGGGAGGCAACCCGGCCAATGTGTAAGTGTGGGCAGGTGCAAGTTGGCCTCCCTGGGTGTTGCCTCACGTAAGAATCTAAACGAAGGGGATTCGTTGCCTCAGGTAGTTTTCTAAAGGAACGTGGCCGCGGAGGAGACGGTCACGTTCCGTATGGATACATCCTTATCCTTCTCCGCGCTGGCCTTGCTCAGCGCCATCTGGAGCCTCATGATCTTCCGCTTCAGTTCGGCCGGATTCATCTGGGCGAATGTTTCACGCAGATGCTCCTTGACGTTCTCTTCTACCTGGTCAGACGCCAAGACTCTTTGCTATGGGGTCTTGGCTTCATCGTATCGCTTTATGATCTTGGCGCTAAGCCTTTCTTTGCTGAGCAGTTTGAGCGATGGCTGGAAGAAGTTCTGATAGAGCCGCGCGACATCGTAGATCTGGTTGAGGATGTTGAGTTCCTTATCGGTCTCCAAACGACCGTATCCAGCGAGTCTTCTCACCACCGACCAGTTTTTCTGTTCCACGTAGCAGTTGTCGTTCTTCTTTCCGGCTCTGGATCTAGTGAAGGTGACTTGGTTTGCCTGGCAGAAGCGGAACAGGTGGTCGTTGATGAACGCGCTGTCGTTGTCGGAATCGATGCCCAGCAACGGCCAGCCTATCCCTGATAAGGGTCAATGCCTGAAAGACCCACCTTTGCGCTCTGTTTTTTGCCGCCCGGTTCTCTATCCAACCCGTGGCCACGTCGGTGACGTCAAGAGTGAAGAGGTATTCCCCCTGGGTGGAGCCTCCCCCATGGTCTACCAGGTCTATCTCGACAAACCCCGGCCTCAGGTCGTCCCACTGGCTGAAAGTACGGATCGGGATCTGATGCTTAAGCAGAGTACCGGGCTTTGTATGGGAGCGCCTCTTCAGCATGAAAGCCTTTCTGTCAGGGCTTGAGCAGCCGGTCGATAGTGGAAGCCGAGACGGACAGCAGTTTCTCTCTTACCTCCGGGGTAACGCTCAGTTCGCCACACTGCTCGAGCTTCGGGACAAGCCACCTCAAGCAGGGCGCCAGCCTCTTGCCGCAGGACAAGTCCATGACGTGCCAGATGCGTCTCAGTGGCGCCAGCACATCCTGGCCGTACGCCTTCTCCCGCCTCCGGCTCTTTTTCGCCTTGGGACCCGCCACAAGGCGGTACACCTTACCGTCAGACCCCCTTACGAGTACCTTCTTGACACATAGGCCGAGCAGGTAAGAAGCATAGGCCCTGTTGTAGCCCGTAAGGGTCACCAGGCTGTCAAGAATATCACCCTTCTCCTTCTTGCTGGCCCGCCGGTACTTCTTCGCCGCCTCCACAACCACATCCAGTCTGCTTTGCGTCGAGAGCCCCACCTCGCTCGCCCCCCTCTCGGACTTTCTCAAGAGGGGATCTTCGTTTAGATTCTTAGATTCTTAGGTGAGGCAACGAATCGGTTTCATCTAGATTCTTGGTGAGGCAACTCGCCTGTTGACACCATTAGGCGAGGATGGTATCATTTAGCCTAACAACCAAAGAGCGGCTGATAGAGCCTCTTATCCAGAGTGGCTGAGGGACTGGCCCAATGAAGCCCGGCAACCCTCAACCCTTTAAAGGGTTGAAAGGTGCCAATTCCTGCAGGACCTTAGGGTTCTGACAGATGAGAGGGGGATCCATTGATATTTGCCCCCTTCTCTCAAAGAAGGGGCTTTTTCGTGCCGCCGGGGAAGGAGCATTCTCAATGAAATCCTTGCGTTTTGACACACTGGCCATTCACGCTGGCCAGGTACCGGATCCGGTGACTGGTGCCCGGGCCGCACCCATCTACCAGACGACTTCATACGTCTTCCGGGACACGGCACACGCCGCCAGGTTGTTCGCCCTTGAAGAGACAGGAAACATCTACACTAGGATAATGAACCCCACCACGGAGGTCTTTGAAAAAAGGATGGCACAAGTCGAGGGCGGCGTTGCGGCCCTGGCCACGGCGTCCGGCCAGGCAGCCATAGCTTACGCCGTCCTCAATATCGCAAGGGCAGGAGACGAGATTGTCAGCTCATCTCATCTTTACGGGGGCACCTACAACCTCTTCTCCCAGACCCTGCCGAGGTTAGGCATAAGAGTACGCTTTGTGGACCCCACTGAGCCCGCCAACTTTCGCAAGGCTATAACCGGTAATACCCGGTTAGTCTATGCGGAGACTATAGGAAATCCCAGCCTTGGCGTGCTAGATATTGAGAGTGTGGCTGAAATGACCCACAGCGAATGCATCCCTCTGGTAATAGATAACACCCTGACTACTCCCTATCTTCTCAGGCCCTTCGACTATGGTGCGGACATCTCCGTTCACTCGGCCACTAAGTTCATTGGCGGGCACGGAACCTCCATTGGAGGAGTGCTGGTGGATTCCGGCCGGTTTCCCTGGAACAACGGGCGTTACCCCGAACTGACTGACCCTGACCCCTCGTACCATGGCGTAAGCTACTGGGATAAGTTCGGTCCGGCAGCCTTCGCCGCTAAGGCTAGGGTACAAATCCTCAGGGACTTGGGTGCCTGCCTCAGTCCCTTCAACGCCTTCCTATTCCTCCAGGGACTTGAGACCCTCTCTCTCAGGATGACGCGCCACAGCCAGAACGCCCTGGCAATAGCTGAGTTTCTAGGCAACCATCCCTTGGTAGAGTGGGTGAACTACCCAGGTTTGCGGAGCCATCCCACCCATCATCTAGCTGAGAGATACCTGACGTCCGGAGCTGGCGCCATACTCACCTTCGGTATCAAGGGTGGCCTCCAGGCGGGAAAAACCTTTATCGAAGCCCTCAAGATCTTCTCTCATTTGGCCAACGTGGGCGATGCCAAGTCTCTGGTAATCCATCCGGCCAGTACCACTCACCAGCAGCTTACCAGCGAACAGCAAGGAGAGACCGGGACGACCGAAGACTTGATAAGGCTATCCGTGGGCTTGGAGGACGTGAGAGATCTCATGGAAGACCTGGATCAAGCCCTCAAAAAGAGCCGGGGGAGTGCCTCATGACCTGTGACTACACGGTGGAAGCAGTGTGCGCTGCGGAAACCGGCGGGTTGCTGCCGGACACCCAGATCCTTAAGATCGGGGCGTTCCAGCTGGAACTTGGTGGAATCCTCCAGGACGTCACCGTGGCCTATGAGACCCGTGGTCACCTGGACGCGAACCGGGGGAATGTGGTTTTGGTAACCCATGCCCTCACGGGGGACTCCCACGTGGCAAAGGTAGAATCCGGGGATCCGGTGAAGGGTTGGTGGGATGGCCTTGTGGGGCCCGGGGCAGGCCTTGACACCCGGGAATACTTCGTAATCTGTTCGAACGTCCTTGGAGGGTGCCGTGGCACCACGGGACCCTCCTCGAGTAACCCAGTTACAGGCCACCCCTATGGCTCCGCCTTTCCTGTCATTACCGTAAAGGATATGGTACATCTTCAGAAGATCCTTATGGATCACCTGCAGATCAGGCGGCTCGCATGTGTCATCGGCGGCTCCCTGGGAGGCATGCAGGCGCTACAGTGGGCGGTATCCTATCCCACCGCCGTGGAGAAGGCCATCATCATAGCATCACCGGGAAGGACATCGCCCCAGTCCATCGCCTACAACGAGGTACAGCGCCAAGCCGTAATGGCTGACCCTAACTGGAGGGGCGGGGACTACTACGGATACGAGCCACCCTTGCGAGGGTTGGCCATCGCCAGGATGCTAGGAATGATAACCTATCATAGCCCAGCCTCCATGGAAAGGAAGTTCGGGAGGAAAGCAAGGCGATTGCCAGGGGAACCCGACGTTCGTTTCGAAGTGGAGGATTACCTGCATTATCACGGGGAGAAGATCACTATGAGATTCGATCCCAACAGCTACGTCTGCCTCACCAGGGCTATGGATCTCTTTGACGCGGGGAGCGGTTACCCGTCCTACCGGCACGCCCTGGAGCGAATTCACGCCAGCGTTCTGGTAGTAGGCATCCGCAGCGATATTCTTTACCCGACTTTCCAGCAACGGGAACTCGCGAGAGACCTCAGGGTGGCGGGCGTGAGAACCGCGTACAGGGAACTGGACTCCCCCTGGGGACACGATGCCTTCTTGATAGAAACCTGGGTTCTTGGAGCCGTCATCCAGGAGTTTCTACGGGCACCTGTACAAAGGCAACTCTAAGTGGTTTGAGAACCCCAAAGTACACCATTCGGGCGGGTTGGTCCGTCTGCTAGCATAGCCGGGTGAAGTGTGCTACAATATGCCCGGAATTATTAGCAATTAGCTTTAAATTGGGGGGATCTTGATGAAGATTCCCACCAGGGCACGCTACGCCGTGAGGGCTCTATGCCGCTTGGCCCTGATGTCGAAAGAAGGGCCCGTGCCCCTCTCACGCATTGCCGAGCGTGAGAGTATATCCAGGCAATACCTGAGCCTTCTCTTTCACCAGCTTAGGAAGGCAGGGTTTGTGGAGGCAGACAGGGGTATAAACGGTGGTTATAGACTCTCCAGGGACCCCGGAGGGATTAGCCTGGCTTCCGTGATCCGCGCCGTGGATGGGCCCATCGCCCCTCTGGGCTGTCTCCTTCCTCCTGACCAGAACCCTAAGGGCCCATGTGAGAGGGAGACTACGTGCTTGACCCGGCCCGCCTGGGCTTCACTCCAGCGCAAGATGGAGGAGGTCCTGGAATCCATAACCATAGGCTCCCTCATTAACCGCGTTCCTGAGGGATACGGGGGTAAAGACCTTGGATCATGAAGGAAACAGGTACTCCCGCCAGGTACTGGTACAGGAGATAGGCGAAGACGGCCAGGAGAGAATCGGGAAGGGATTGGCGGTAGTTATAGGTCTCGGCGCTCTCGGAAGTACCGTCGCAAACCTCCTGGCAAGGGCTGGGGTAGGTGCGCTGCGCATGGTGGACCGGGACTTCGTGGAGTGGACCAACCTGCAACGGCAAGGGCTCTATGACGAAGAGGACGTCAGGAACAACCTGCCGAAGGCTGTCGCCGCGGAGCAGCACCTGAGGAGGGTGAATTCGGAAACCCGTTACGAGGCTCTGGTCGAGGATGTCAATCCGACCAATGTAGAAAGGGTGGTGGCGGGAGCCTCCGTTGTGCTGGACGGTCTTGACAACTTCTATACCAGGGCCTTGATTAACGAGGCCTGCGTCAAGGCGGGCACTCCCTGGATCCACGGCGCCTGTATATCCACCTACGGCACCGTCGCCACTGTTGTCCCGGGAGACACTGCCTGTTACAATTGCCTTTTCCCCGGAGCCGCCACCATGATCTCCCCCTATACCTGCGATACCGTTGGGGTGCTGGGACCCGTAGCCTTTGCTGTGGCATCCTGGGAGGCTTTGGAAGCCCTGAAAATACTGGCCGGTAGGCTATCCAAGGTTTCTAGGTACCTGATGGCTTTTGATCTCTGGGATAGCCTTGCCAATTTCGTATCAGTCAGTCGCGACCCCGAGTGTTCCGTCTGTGGACACAGGGAATTCGATCTGTTGAGCAAGCCTGAACCTATGATGATATCATCTATATGTGGGCAGAACGCCGTGCAGGTCGTGCCCGAGCATGCTGTGAACTTCGATTTTGAGGCCACAACTGCCAGGCTTGAAAGGCTGTTTCCTGTAATGGTCAACAGGTATCTCCTGAGAGCTGCCTGCGGTGACCAGGAAATCGTGCTTTTTCGTGATGGCAGGGCCATGATCCTCGGCACATCCGACCCGAGGCTGGCCAAGACCCTTTATGCCAAGTACATTGGAGGCTAAGGGATGAACGAAGACTTCATATACCTGGATAATGCAGCCACTACGTGGCCTAAACCTGAGGTAGTCTATGAAGCTGTGGCCCGGTGCCTGCGAGAGTCCGGGGCAAACCCTGGCAGGGCTTCCCATAGGATGTCTGTGGCCGCCGAGTGGATTATCGGCGAAACCCGGGCGCTGGTGGCAGGCTTCTTCGGGGCGCCATCACCCTCTCACGTGATATTCACGCTAAACTGCACGGATGCCTTGAACATGGCCCTAAAGGGCCTCCTCAGGCCCGGCGACAAGGTTGTGACAGGTCCCTATGAGCACAACTCGGTTATGAGGCCGCTCAGACACCTGCAAACCCGGGGGGTCTCCCTGCGGGCGGTAGATGGCACCCAAAACTTGACTGTGAACTTGGAGCAATTCAGGGAAGAGTGCCGGGGCGGCGCGAAACTGGTGGTGGTCTCTCACGCCTCAAACGTCACAGGTCGGACACAGCCAATAAGGGAGATGGCGGAGATCGTTCATGAAAGCGGGGGCCTCTTCCTTCTAGATGCTGCTCAGACAGCAGGGAAAATGGAAATAGACGTCCGAGATCTCGGGGTTGACCTGGTGGTAGCCCCGGGACACAAAGGCCTCCTGGGACCCATGGGCGTAGGTCTCCTGATCATGAGCCGGGAACTGGACATAGAACCCCTTAGGGAGGGTGGAACGGGAGTCGGGTCCGAAGAGGAGTTTCACCCCCGTGACCTGCCCTGGGCGCTGGAGGCAGGGACGCCCAACCTTCCAGGGATCGCGGGACTGGGGGCTGGGGTCAAGTTCCTCCGATCTGTGGGGCTCAAGGCAGTAAGGGCAAAGGAGGCTGAACTCTCCGCCCTACTGGTCCAAGGTCTGGAAAGGATCCCAGGAGTCCAGGTTTTTCAGGGCCCTGGGGGCCCTGAGAATGGGATTGTGTCTTTCACCATCCGTGGCTGCGAGGCATCTGTGGCAGGAACGATTCTGGACCAAACCTTTGCCATTGGTGTCAGGCCAGGGCTTCACTGTTCGCCTGACGCCCATAAGGCCTTGGGAACCTTTCCCCAGGGAACAATACGGGCCAGTTTCGGATACTTTAACCAGCCAGACCACGTGGAGAGGCTCGTCTCAGCGATCGGCCAGATCGCCGAGGAGAGCCGCTACTAAAACGACGAAAACGCCATGCCTGGCCATCGTGCGATAGGGTTATCCCAAGACGAGTGCTTTCGATATCCCTTACCCACCCGAAGTGGGCGACCAGGTTCACGGAAGGTTTCCAGGACGTTCTCGCTCGCACGCCAGAAACAGGGCTGGGTATGCCCCTTAAAGCCCGTACCCAATGGCAAAGGCAAGATAAGTCGTACTGCCGGAGCACTCAGGCGATCGGTTTTTGGGAACTGGCCACTCATGGCAAGATCTTTCGTGGCCCTTCGTTAAGATACAGGGGGCAAGAGGAGGAAGGCAGATGAGAGTCGCAGACAGCATAACGGATCTCATAGGCAACACACCCATGGTGCGCCTTAACAGGTTGGCGTGGGGAGCGGGAGCCACCATCGTGGCGAAACTGGAGTTCTTCAACCCTGCATCTAGTGTTAAGGACCGCATTGCTCTTAGCATGATCGAAGATGCCGAAAAGGCCAACCTGATTGGGGAAGACACCATCATCCTGGAGCCGACCAGCGGGAATACTGGAATCGGATTGGCCTTTGTATGCGCCGCCAAGGGATACAAGTGTACTTTGGTGATGCCAGATACCATGAGCTCCGAACGGCGGGTCTTGCTCCGAGCATTCGGAGCGGAACTCATCCTAACGCCGGGCACGGAGGGAATGCGGGGTGCAGTCAACAAGGCCGATTCCATGGCTGCTTCAGACAGCCGTTATCTCATACTGCAGCAATTCAAGAACCCTGCCAACCCCGAAATCCACCGCATTACTACAGCGGAGGAGATATGGCGGGACACTGGAGGAAGGATCGACGCCCTGGTCTCAGGTGTGGGGACTGGCGGCACCCTTACCGGTGTAGCAGAGATCCTCAAGGCACGGAAGCCCTCTCTGCAGGCCATCGGTGTAGAACCGACTGGCTCACCAGTACTCTCTGGCGGGCAACCGGGACCCCACAAGATCCAGGGTATCGGCGCGGGCTTCGTTCCAGATGTCCTTAACATGGCTATCATAGACCGGGTGATAGGAGTCACGGATGAAGAGGCCTTAGAAATGGCACGCCGGGTGGCCCGGGAAGAGGGCATCCTGGTAGGAATTTCGTCGGGAGCGGCTCTTCACGCAGCTGTCCAGGTGGCAAGCCTTCCCGAGAACACAGGGAAGATGGTAGTAGTAATCATACCTTCTTGCGGTGAACGCTACCTCAGCACTGTCTTGTTTGACCATCTCAGAGATGCATGAACACAGCTTCTCCGCAAGAAGCGTGTGGAAGCACGATAATGACAAACCGACTCCATGTAGGGTTATTGTGTTAACCGGTGGGCTTTAGGCTTGGTGCGGGCGGTGGGATTTGAACCCACACGGGGTGTCCCCCACAGGATCCTAAGTCCTGCGCGAATGCCAATTCCGCCACACCCGCTAGACAATATGGTGGGCCATGATGGTATCGAACCATCGACACCCCGCTTAAAAGGCGGGTGCTCTGCCACTGAGCTAATGGCCCACGGTTTTTGGCTGGGGCGGTAGGATTCGAACCTACGGATCAGGGATCCAAAGTCCCTTGCCTTACCGCTTGGCTACGCCCCACACAGAAAAATGGGGTGAGTGACGGGAATCGAACCCGCGGCCTTGGGAGCCACAATCCCACGCTCTAACCAGCTGAGCTACACCCACCACAAATCTAATCTAAGTGGCGCGCCTGGCAGGAATCGAACCTGCGGCCAACGGATTAGAAGTCCGTTGCTCTATCCCCTGAGCTACAGGCGCTCAAGAACTGTCATGACTCTTCACAGGGGTTTATGCCAAGGCGCTTCGTCTACCAGTCGCAGATCGTCATGGCTATTCGTGCACCCTTAACCGCCCAGTGTGACTTCCAGTCCTGAGGTTCACAATATATGATACCCTGTTTTGCACCTGAGATCAACGGGCAGGTACCAGGGCCAGAGGTTCCGCAGACTCTGGGTTTCTTGAACTTAAGGGCCTGGCTCTAAAAAGCTGGCACGTTCTCCATAGTTTCGAATTAGGCAAAAAATCCTGACCCAATAGAGCTTTTAATTCAGTGACGGTTTCCGTTTCGAGCCTGTTCTTAGGGCTCTGGGCGACATCATCCTCGTCCGTTCCTATTGTCACCGGGGGTGACCCGCATGAGCACCCTGGTAGCGCCGGCGGGATCTTTCCTTCAGGGCTCCAGATTCCAGGCCGGATTGGCGGGATCTTCGTTGGCGCCAAGCAGGTCGAAGCTACCGCCAAGAAGCTCGGCGCCACCATCGCCACCGATGAGGCCGCCATCGAGGAAAAACCGAACCCGAGCGATACCATGTACGCCGTGGACGGAACCGGTATCCCCATGCGCCCGAACGAGGTGGCTTGCAGACCCGGCAAGTAGGCCGACGGGTCATCGAAGACCAGGGAGGTCAGCGCGTGGTCTGGACCGCCGATGATCGGGACGACGAGGGCAATCCGGTGCGCGACCCGGGATCGGTGAGCTATTCAGCCGCCATAGAAATCTGCGCCTGGGATAACGCCTGCAAAGACACCCCACCTTTCGCCCTTCGGGTCGAGCGGGAATTGAAGAGGCGCGGTTTCTTCCTCGCCCGGCGCCAGGTCTTTATCGGCGACGGGGCCCCATGGATCTGGAACCTCGCCTCCACGATCGTCCCGGAGGCCATCCAGATCGTCGACCTGTACCACGCCAAGGAGCACCTCAGCCAACTCGCCAGCAGCATTTCCGGCGTCGGTACCGACCTGGCCAGGAAGTGGGCGACTGGCGCCATGATGAACCGGAGTCGGGGAACCTTGATGCCCTCTCACAGGCAATCCGCTGTCAGAGAACACCCGATGCAGACATCGGTTCCATGACCTCAATGGAGTTCGAGTACTTCAGCAATAACCGCCAGCGGATGCGTTATGACTACTCTCGCTCCCTCGGCCTCTGCGTGGGTTCCGGCGTGGTGGAATCCAGGCTGCAAGGTGGTGGTCATCACCCAGCGCCTAAAAAGACCGGGCATGTTCTGGAGCCTGAAGGAAGCCGCCATGATCGCCCTTTGCTACAGCCGCTCAGCAATACATTCGATGATTTCTGAGCCCGCTTCAGGGCCAACAACTACATGGCCACTCGCAAAGCTCTTCGATCATAAGTCTTTGGAAACAAGTAACGACTCCCCACCCGCTGTGCTGGATTGGGTGTGGAAGATTGCCGCTGGCCCATTTCAGCCCCACCGACTCGCCTCCAGATAAGGAGTAGCGCTACGTAAGTTGGGATAAAGCAACTATCCCTGCCGTTTATTTACTCACAGAATTGTCGTGCACCCAGTGATTGCGGCATGTTGACACGACATCATAGGTCCTGTAGAATTTAGTGTGTCGCATTGCCTTTTGGAGGGAGACGATAGTCAACCCTATGGACGTCAGTGACAGTACTGACGGAAGTCAGCCTCCCTTATGTTGGTACCGACAATCAGAAAGCATAACCTGTGTTCCGGTCGCTCCGGAAGGCGGGCTGTGCTTTTGTTGTTGTTATGCGCTTCATGATCGTGGCCTGAATTGTGCCCTTAGGGCGTCCGCTGTCTGTGAGCTCTATACGTTACTCCATATCTCCAGGGAGCACCCTGCGTAAGCATGACAAGGTGAAAGCCGAGCAGCTTGAAAACGGCCATGCCGCGGCATCGAAAACGATCGCAGGGCGCCAGATCTGAAGAGGTCCATATAAAAAGAGTACGCGTTATTCTGACATGCGTGTTGGGTTAGCCCCACGGGTGCCAGCAGATGGCAGGACGTGTCATAATATTCCTGGGAAGTTGTGGGACAGGGCGCTGCATGGTAGGATTTTGATCACGCATGTTATTCTACATGCGATAAACTGAGGAGAAAGTAAATGGACAATGAGTCACTTCTTACGTTAATTGGTATAATAGTACTGTTATCCTTATCTGCGTTTTTTTCCGCCAGCGAGACTGCATATTCTTCATTGAATCGTACTCGCATCAAGATTATGAGTCAAAATGGTAGCAGGCGCGCGAGCCTTGTACTGAAGCTTTCGGAGAAGTACGACAGTCTTTTGTCTACTCTATTGATCGGTAATAATATCGTTAACATTGCGATTTCCGCAATTGGTACGGTGTGGTTTGTAGATCGGCTGGGCAATGCTGGAGCTGCAGTCTCTACGCTCGTCATGACTATTATTGTGCTTATATTTGGCGAAATCTCACCGAAAAGCCTTGCCAAAGAATCACCTGAGCGCTTGGCAATATCTGTAGCACCTGTGCTCAAACTGCTCATAACCCTACTCTATCCCGTGAATCAAATGTTCATGTATTGGAAAAGACTTCTCTCCAGGATATTCCAAAACTCAGAGACAACCCGTGTCACCGAAGGCGAGCTGCTGACACTCGTGGACGAGGCTCATGAGGACGGAGGTATCGACGAGGAGGAAAAAAACCTTATACGAAACATATTTGAGTTCGACGACCTCACCGCTGGGGAGATCGCCACCCACCGGACCGAAGTTTCCCTGCTTTGGATGGACGAGAGCGTGGAGCAGTGGGAGCAGACCATTCATGACAGCCGCCACTCCCTATATCCAGTGTGCGACGAGACGGTGGACGACGTTGTCGGTGTCCTGAACGCCAAGGACTATTTCCGCCTGTCCGACAGAAGCCGCAAGAGCATTATGGAGCAGGCGGTGAAACCCGCCTACTTCATCCCGCAGAGCGTCAAGGCGGACATCCTGTTTCGCAATATGAAACGCGTCCGCGAACACATGGGGGTGGTGTTGGATGAATACGGCGGAATGCTGGGCATCGTGACAATGAACGATTTGGTGGAACAGCTTGTGGGTAAGTTTGACAAGAATACCGACACGTCCATATCCACGCCTTTAATTGATCGCATTGACTCGAAGACATGGAAGATACACGGCTCCGCACCGCTTGACAAGGTTGCGGAGGCTTTGGGCGTCGCGTTGCCCTGCGAAGATTACGACACCTTCGGCGGGCTAGTGTTCGGAGCGCTTGGCGAGATCCCCGAGGACGGCAGCCGCTTCGAGCTGGAGACCGAGGGCCTCGTCATCAAAGTGACGGAGATAACCGAACACCGGATCGAAAAAGCCATCGTTTGCCTGGAGGAGCCGGAACTTGATAGATGTAAGTAGTTCGAACTTAAAAGGTCCACGTTGACGATAGTAGGTTTTTTTGGTATCCGCCGCATGCCCCAGCAGGCTCCTACCCTTGGTGGGTCGGGGCTCCGTGGCGGGACTTACGTTTGCAGGGATATTGTAGGCCAGGATGCCGACCCCCCCCCCCAGTACTCGTTTACCATCAAGGCCGTCATGGGGCACCGCTTGAGTCCGTAGCAGCGCTTCAGATGACTGATCCTGCCGTCACCCCCCCTCACCACCGCCTTGTTCGGCGAAACCAGCGGTGGAATTGTCGAAAATGGACCTCTCAACCTTCCCTTTTCCCTCACCCGTTGCCATCTCTTCTTATGATCTTGCGGAACCCTGGGTACCAGGTCTGGGTCCCGCATCACCGCTGGGATTCCAGTCATCCTACCTGGCGCCCGGAGTGTCCGGCGTGGCAAGAACCTGTCTCTAGGGGTGACTAGCGCGTGGTTGCGGTTGCCAGTTGGAAAAGATGCTGCAAACTGCCAAACAAAAGATGGAGCGGGAGACGGGAATCGAACCCGCACGACCAGCTTGGAAGGCTGGGGCTCTGCCATTGAGCTACTCCCGCAACAGTCCCTGTGAGCATTTAGTATAGCGCAGGACAATACTGAAGTCAAAAAACGCCAGACGCCTGAACGCTGAGATAACAGCGGTTTTCTGGTCGGGGCGCCGGGATTCGAACCCGGGGCCCCCAGCTCCCAAAGCTGGTGCGCTACCAAGCTGCGCTACGCCCCGATACCGCCACAATTAGTATAGCCTTGTGCAGTCTAAGGTGTCAATCACAGTCTTAAGCGCCATATAGCAGCGACTTGAGGTCGGGCACCAAGGCTTCCAGGGCCCTTGCACGATGGCTCAACAAGTTTTTCTCCTCCATTGACATCTCGGCAAAGGTCTTTCCCAAAGGACCATAATAGAACACCGGGTCATAGCCAAACCCGCCGGCCCCCACTGGCTTCCGGAGTATGGTGCCTTCACACGTGCCCTCTCTCAGTACACACCAGCCGGATACGTCGACCAGGGCAAGCACACACCGGAACCGCGCCGTCCTGCGCTCCTCAGCTATGTGCTCCATTTCCTTAAGGAGCTTGGCAATGTTGTCACTGTCAGTGGCTTCATCTCCAGCGTACCGTGAGGAAAATGGCCCCGGGGCACCCCTCAGGGCATCCACCTCAATCCCGGAATCATCAGCAAGGGCCAGGTGGCGGGTGGCCGAGGCAGCCCATGTGGCCTTGGAGACGGCGTTTGACACATAGCTGGAACCCTCGGGCGGAGGTTCACCCACCCCGCTGAAGTCCAAGAGTGAAAGAACCTCTGCATCGATCCCCTCCCTGGAAAGCATGCTCCTGAACTCCAGGGCCTTGCCGGCATTCGCGGTGGCCAGCACCAGTCTCCTCATATGCCGGGTTTCACCCCGATTCCCCCCGCGAGGCTCCCCAACACATTGCGCTGCACGGTCACGAGTTCTGAGATACCCCTGTAGGCAAGCCGCAGCAGGGTTTCCATCTCACCCTGAGTGAAGGGAGCCTGCTCGCCTGTGCCCTGGATCTCAACGATCTGGCCAAGTCCTGTCATGACGATATTCATGTCGACCCTGGCATTGGCATCCTCAGAGAAACAGAGGTCCAGCAAGAATGCATCCCTCACTACCCCGGCACTGGTGGCGGCCACGAAATCTGAAACCGGTATCCCCTGTATCTTCCCCTCGCCTGCCAGGCGGTCAAGGGCCAGCACCAAGGCGACGAAAGCCCCAGTGATGGAGGCAGTCCTAGTACCCCCGTCAGCCTGTATTACGTCGCAATCCACCCATATCGTGCGTTCACCCAGGGCGCCGAGGTCCAGGACGGACCTGAGGCTCCTGCCTATGAGCCGCTGTATTTCCAGGGTCCTTCCTCCCGGGCGCCCCTTGGTAGATTCCCTTGTGTTTCTCACTGGAGTGGCCCTGGGCAACATGGAGTATTCTGCGGTGAGCCAGCCGTGACCGGTGGATTTCACGAATTGCGGCACCTTGTCTTCGATACTGGCGGTACAGATTACTTTGGTATCCCCAAACTCCGCCAGGCATGACCCTTCTGGGTACCTGAGGTATTCCCGGGTTATTCTCACAGGCCTCATCTGGTCGGGCCTCCGGCCATCGGATCTTATCATCTGGACTTTGCGCCTCCCGTGTATGATACAAAAAGGGCTGGGCCCCATAGTGCAAGGTTCCGGAGCCCGCTCCAATGGGATTCGTTCCCTTGCGGCCACCGCCCTATACGCGATTCAGGGGTGTCAACTCCGGGTGCCGGTGAAGTACTTGATCATGCCAGCGGAGAGGGCTTCAGCCACTCGCCGCTGGAACGCGGGGTCCCTGAGGAGTTTCTCTTCCTGAGGGTTGGAAATGTATCCTGTTTCCACCAGGACCGAAGGCATGTTGGTCTCCAGCAACACCAGGAACATGGCCTTGCGAACGCCCCTGTCCTCGAACCCAAGGGCTTTGACCAGCGTGTCTCTCATGATCTCCGCCAGTTGTATCGTGGTATCCAGCTTCGAACAATGATAAACCTCTATCCCCCGTTTCGAGCTGTCATTAAAGGAATTGGCATGGACGGATATGAGAACATCCGTCCTGAAGGCATTGGCCATATATACCCGGTCCCTCACCTCGACGGTCTGGTCACCGGTCCTAGTCATCCGGACCTCGGCACCTTGACCCTCGAGGATCTCCCTGAGCATATGGGATATGGCAAGCGTGAACTCCTTTTCATATATCCCGCTGTAGCTTATGGCACCCGGATCAGAACCACCGTGTCCCGGGTCTATCATGATGCGTTTCCCGCGCAGCAGGTTGGAGCCGCCTATGTCCACAACCACACGCCCTTGCTGGCCACTGGAAACCACGGAGAAGCTGGTATCCTCCAGCAGGTCTACCTCCAGGGTTACGCTGGGCGGGCTCATCCTCCGCTCCTCTACCCTGATTGCAGCAATGTTTCCCTGGTTAACGACGAACTCCGTTTCCTCAAGCCCCCAGGTCGTTGAAGGAATGGTAACTACCAGGCGTTTCTTGTCCTTAGTCACCTCGGCATTGACTGGTCCAGTGGCATCCAGCGTAAGCCTGGAGCCCCCTGACCACGAGTCCCAGTTCATGGCGTTAATGCGCGCGAGGAAGCTGATTACCAGGCCTTCCGGGGTGGTTTCCACGTCATAGGTGTTCAGATTATCGGTCTCCACTACCACCCGGACGATGTCGGGATTCACCTGGAATTGGCCAACCCTGATCTTCTTGATACCCTCACTGTTATTGGCCAGGATAGGCGGGAAGTCCCGCGATACCGTGGTCCCGGGGATGTCCACCACAAGCCTGGGCGGGTCGCCTAGTTTCGAGACCCTGTGGGACACCGGACCTGTAGCCTTCACCAGGATGACAGGACCGTCTCGGGTGGACTGGACTTCTACCGCTGTGACAATATGCCTGACTAGGAGACTCAGGCTCTCCCCCGAGGGAGAGACAGCCAGTTCATAGCGGACGGGCTCGGAGAGGTCGAACACCAGCCGGGCAACATCGGGATTGGTGCTGACCATCCCCGTGCGCATCCTCAGCACTGGCCCAGCCTCAATGGGAAACATGCTATAGGGTAACGCCAGAACCAGGCCGGGGAAGTCAAGGAGAAGCCTGTGAGGGACCTGCCCGTCTGCCTCTAGGGTCTTCACGGAACAGACCTGGAGCCCTCGTCCCCCTACTGTAAAGAGAACACCTTCACTGGTCACCTCGTAAGACAGGGAACCCACATGCAGTTTCCCAGCGGTGGCAGGAGGAGGAGCCACAGGACTATCAACCCGGACCGTCCGGGTCTTCTCATCCCAGGAAACCTCGGCGCCCAGTGCCGTGGCGACAAACCTTATCGGAACCATAGTCCGGGAGTCGATGATGCTTGGAGGCACATCCAATGGCACGCTCTTGCCGTTGACCACCGCAGTGGGCTCACCTATGCGGAGGCTCAGCGAGGTGCCTGCTCTCTCTACGGTCACCGTCCTGGTGCTGCCGTCCCAGTCCACCTTGGCACCCAGGGATTCGGAGACCACCCGGATGGGCACTAGCGTCCTTCCCCCAACGATCCTGGGAGGCACGTCCGCAATAATATGTGTTCCGTCAATAAGCAGCTGAATGCCGGAAGAAGCGTATACGGTGGGCGGAGTCCCCGCCACGAGAAGGGCCGTCACTACATAAGTCACGATGAAGATCTTAAAAGGTACGCCGTTCCGGCTCAAAAGGCGCACTCCTTTCCAGGCAAGTTGACGGAAAGTGAGACCTTCATTGGCGTTTTCGACCATAAACGGCAAAATCCTGCATGAAGAGAAAGCAATTGGGGCGGCCAGTCTTTCACATCTGTAATAGTTGAGGCGTAGGATGAACCGTCAAGGAGGGAGCCGCATGAAGAAGGAACCCCCCGTGAGCCTTCCCTGCGCCGATGCGGGCACCCGGTACTGCCCCTGCTTCCTAGCACTCGTTGGAGAGTGCCTAACCTGCACCCACCTGCAGGGCTTTGACCTCTGTGACTGCTCCTGGCCAGGCCTCTGCGTCCTGCAGCACTTCCAGTGGGAGAGTGGAGTGCCTCGTCCAGGCAGGGAGGAGGTTCGCTCCCGGATCATTGATGTGCGGAGACTGAGCGATACCCATGTCTCGTTCACCTTTTCGGTGCCATCCTCAGTGACGCCGGAGCTGGCACAACCGGGCGCTATGGTATTTGCCAGGGCAATACACGAACCCAGCCGTTTCGACGTACCGCTCACCATCTATGACACGGGGGAAGATTCAGCCACCGTGGTTCTGGAGGTGGTGGGGCCCAAGACTCGCTCCCTGGCCTCCTGGGTCCAGCGACCTGGGAATCTCGGTGACGTATGGGTCCGGGGTCCCTACTTCAATGGTGTCTTCGGAGGGCGGTACTTGAAGGCATTGCACTCCTCTAGGGCCCTCCTGGTGTTAAGGGGTACCGGCCAGGCAACCTCCTTGTCAGTGGCGAGGGAAATGGTGAGGCACCGTAACCTCTTATGGGCGCTCCTGGACCCGGGACCCTTGGAGCACAACTTGGCCGAGGAGGCCCTGCGAGAATTGGGCGTCCAGGTGTTCGATATCGATCTCAGGACAAAGACAGGGGAAGAATTCCTTGCCTCTTGCCTGGAGAGGTTCCAGCCCGCCCTGGTGTTCAGCGGCGGGGCCGACGGCCAGCACTACCGCTTGGAGAGACTCATGGAGGCCAGGAACCTAAGGGCAACCCTGACAGGCTCTAACAACTGCATCATGGTGTGCGCCGAGGGCACCTGCGGCGCCTGTATAACCCGACTCCGCAGTGGCGGCAAGTTCAGGGCATGCAAGGGGGACGCTCCGGTAAATGACGTGTTCCTTGACACATCCCTCCTATGGAAGCCTGAAGACAGGGATAAAGGCCCCCGCGAGGGCGGCCGGGTAACGCCCCTCCGGAGGCCTGAGAAAGGGTGAGTGGCTTACTCACAGATCATGAAAGCCGCCCTGGGGGCGGCATCAATATTTGGTGGAGGCGCCGGCTTCGCAGCCGGGTCCGCAAGGCGCCAAGCATAAGCGTCTACGAGCGTATCCCCTGATTCCTTGTTTCGCCCTTAACCCTGCCTCAGGGGCAAGGACTAGTTAACGGCTATCCCGAGAGGTTTCCCTCCGCGCCCACGGGCAACTGCGCGAAGGTACCCCACTTTTTGTCGCCTGTTCCGTTCCGGTGGGAGCGGAACGGGCAAGCGTGGCTGCTAATCAGGCAGCCAGTGCGTATTCAGTGTTGGCTTTTGTGCTTTTCCGCGGTTTACGAGTCGCGGACTCGGCTCGCAGCTGGTGCCCAACCATCCCGCGTCGAGACTATTTCGCCCCCATGTTTACTTGCCTTTCAAAGCCCTCTCCATCTTTCGCCTGTCGTCCCTTTCCTGCATGTCCTGCCGCTTGTCATACAGTCTCTTGCCTTTGGCAAGAGCCACTTCCACCTTGGCCTTCCCGGATGAGCCGAAGTAAAGCCTGAGAGGGACCAGGGTATAACCCTTCTCCCTCACCTTCCCGGCCAACCTCCTGATCTCGGCCTTGTGAAGCAAGAGTTTCCGCACTCTCAAGGGATCCTGCTCATCCGTGGGCGCCTTATCGTAGGGGCTGATGTGGACGTTGTGGAGGAATACCTGGCCACCTTCCACCACAGCGTAACCGTCGCGCAGGTTGGCTCTTCCAGCACGGAGGGACTTGACCTCGGCACCGGTAAGTACCAATCCCGCCTCGATAACCTCGTCCACATGGTAGTCATGGCGGGCCTTCCTGTTGTCAGCAACCAACCTTTCCTTGCTCGCCTTCAACTTTGAGCCCCCCGGTAAAGAACCTCCTTGTCTTCTCCGCGAAGACAACGAGGCATGCGCATCTCTCACTAAGATTATATGCTTTACGACCAGAAAACACAAGGCAATGGCCAATTAATGGATGCGAACCGTCTAGGCGGTACCAAGATCACCGGCAAGCGTAAGATCCAGGGTCCTGGCTTCAAGATCCACGGCCGAGACCACAACGTCTACCTTGTCACCCAGCCTGAACCGTTTCTTGGTTCGGCTCCCGACAAGGCTGTAGGTTTCCTCACGGAATTCGTAGTAGTCATCAGCCAGGCATCTTACATGCACAAATCCTTCGGCCCCGTTGCCCATTTGCACGTAGAAGCCATAGGGGACTACCCCAGAGATGATCCCTCCGAACACCTGTCCCAGCTTCTGCCTCATATGCCTCAAGGTCTTCAGCTCAGCCATATTTCTCTCGGCCTCTTTTGCGTTACGCTCCCTCTCAGACGAATGGTGGGCCAGGTCCGGGAAGCTCTCCTGCCATCGCTTGAAGCACTTGGAGGAGTACCGCCCTGTTAGGAAGGCACTTACCACACGGTGCGCCACCATGTCAGGATACCGCCTTATCGGTGAGGTGAAGTGGCAGTAAAAGGGAGCCTGCAACCCGAAGTGGATGGATGGGGAGGCTTCATACCTTGCCAATTTCAGCGATCTCAAGGCTACGACGTTGACAAGATCTTCCTCAGGTCTTCCCCGGCTCTTCTCCAGGGCCTCCCTGAGCAGCCTCGGTCGGACCCGCCTGGGTCGCCTCCGGAGATAGCCTATCCGGAAGAGAAACTCCCCGAGCGCCTCCATCTTCGCAGGGTCCGGTTCCTCGTGCACCCTGTAGATGAAGGGAAGTCCCTTCGTCGCGGCCATCCGTGCCACCAGTTCATTGGCAACAAGCATAAACTCCTCAATGATGGAGTGGGAACGATATCTTGGGGCCGCGGAGATGTCCAGCGGATTGCCGTTTATGTCCAGGGTAATCTCCTGCTCAGCACTGAAAAGGTCCAGGGCACCCCGTTCCATCCTGGCTTCCCTAAGCATGAATGCCAGCTTGGCCATGTCCCGCAGGGGAACCGGTGCGGGCTCTCCAGTGTCCAGGGCATGATCAACCTCGGCATATGTGAGCCGGGCCTTGCTCTGGATAATGCTTCGACCCAGGGAGTGGCCAGTCATCTTGCCATCCAGGCTATAGTCCATGAACACGCTAAGGGCTAGCCTTTTCTCGCCCGGCCTCAGGCTACATAGGTCAGTGCTGAGCCTCTCCGGCAGCATGTGGACCACACTGTCCATCAAGTAGACGCTGGTGCCCCTCTTACGCGCCTCATTATCGATGGGGCTTCCCTCGGTAACGTAATAGGACACATCGGCTATGTGTACTCCCAGACGGTAACTGTCCTTCTTCTTCTCCAGGGACACCGCATCGTCGAAATCCTTTGCGTCTTCCCCATCAATGGTCACCAGCGGCAGGGAGCACAGGTCCCATCGACCCTTAATCTCCCCCGCATCCGGGGGCCTGAGTCCGTTCGCCTGCTGGAGCACCTCTTGGGAGAACTCCTTTGTGAGCCCGAACTTCTCCAGGATGAAGGGGAGGTCACTAGTGGCATCCGATGCTAGCCCCAGACGCTTCAACACTCGGCCCTGCGGCCCCTTCCGGCCCTGGGGCCACCTGGTGACCTCCACCACCACTCGCTCTCCGTCCAGGGCTCCCATACTGTCCCTGGAGGCTACGGCGATCGGCCAAACCAACCGCTTGTTGTCGGGCTTGAGGAAGTCGAAGGGCTCACCCCTCTCGTAGGTGCCTGCTACAATGAGGTTCCGCCTCTCCAGCACCCGAACCACGATGGCTTGCCCGTGGGACGGCCTGGCAAGCACACGATCGCCATCCATTGCCCCACCCATGTCCTCTTCAGCAACGTAAAGGTCCCTGCCCGGCATGAGGATGTGACCGAAACCCCTGGAGTGTACCTGTATCTCCCCTACCACAAGACTCATGCGCTCGGGAACGCTGTAGCTTCCCGCCCGGGTCTTGACAATTGAGCCCTGCTTCTCCATGCGGGCCAGCATCCCGCCTAAAATACCAGCATCAGCGCTTTGAAGATCCAGGGCATCCAGGAGCGCCTCCAGTCGCAAGGGACGGTAGGACTTCTGCCTCATATACCTCAGGACCTGTTCTTCGTTTACCACTATAGACCTATCTCCCCCGCTATGCCCCGCATCGCTTCGAGACCCATAGAAACGAAGTCGTCAAGTCCTAACCCAAGTTCACCACAGGCCCTGATGGTCTCACGGTTTGCTCCCTTGGCAAAAGCCTTCTCATCAAACCTCTTTAGCACGAAAGCCGAGTCTATGCTGGCGAGATTCTTATCCGGATGTATTAGGGCCGAGGCCACTATGAGCCCGGTGAGGGGATCCGAACAGTAAAGGGCCTTCTCCATGAGTGTCTCCCTGGGTAACCCGTGGTACTCGTTGTGGGACCTCACAGCCTGGACTATGCCTGAGTCAATACCCATTTCCTCCAGCACCTTGGCTCCTACCAGGGAGTGGCGCGCCGGGTCATCCTTTGTCTCCTCATAATCGAGGTCGTGGAGAACCCCGGCTAGCCCCCACCGGTCAGGGTCCTCGCCGAAGTGGGTTGCCAGGCGTCTCATGACTGCCTCCACAGCAAGCACGTGTTTTATGAGGTTCTTTGTCTTGATCCTGGCCTTGACTTCCCTTATAGCCTCATCTCTGGTCATGTCCTCGGCGCGCCAAGGCGCCCCTACCTCCCTTCATTTACAGTTCCTCCTAACGGCCAGTGTTCCCTTTGGCCTTCAGGTACGTGCCCTTTGCCTCAGCAGCCACCTGGCCGTTCTCCAGGAGAATCCTGGCCTCCAGCAGTGTACCGGCGCGGCCCTGGGACACTTGCCGAGCTTGTACCCTTATGGGATGCTCAATGGGAACCGGTTTCTTGAACCGTGTCTCTAGCCTGGCCGTGAAGGAATCACACCCCTGGGACCATACCAGTCGCCCCATGGCCTCATCCAGTATTGCGCAGATGATGCCACCATGAACCATGCCGGGATAGCCTTGGTGCTCAGGCAAGGGGGAAAAATCCGACACGTACAGGTCGTTCTCCTCCCGGAACACGAGCTTTAGCCCTATGGGGTTATCCCGGCCGCAGCCAAAACACATCGGAACGGACTCCTTCATGAACAGCACCCCCTCTTAGCCAAAAAGGGCGCCGTAACGGCACCCTTATCTGGCTAGGCAAGCACCACAGCCTAGCCTCGGAAAACCGACAGTATGAGGGCGGAAATCATGAAGACCGCCGCAGCCAGGACTGTCGCCCTGGACAGCATATGATCTAGGCTCTTCTTCTTCTTGCCCAGGATCTTCTCAGCCCCGCCCCCGATGGTGCCGAGGCCAGCGCTCTTCCCTGACTGCAGGAGAATAACGACAATCAAGCCTAGGGTAATCAAAACGTGAACGTACGTGAGGATGTCAAAGACCATCCAACCACCCCTCCCCCAACACCTGACGACTCATATTCTAGCACATTCACAGACCTAAGACAAATGTAAGGGCCTCTTTGGGTGCACGACAATCTTATGAGTAAATAATTGGCAATTCCACTTTAGAGAACCTACCGGAGGCTATTCGGCCGATAGCGAGCCCAGAATTCGTCAAATCTGCCGCTGAGCAGGCAGCAGCGCAAGGC
>JBFMCS010000032.1 GCA_040754315.1 Bacillota bacterium | reverse complement strand
CACGATTTCCATGGGCAAGCGAAGCGGCACCCTCCCTCCGATAGGCCGCCAATATTCGCCACGTATGACGTTCGCTCAACCCAAGGACATGTGCCGCCTCTTTGGTACCCATGACATCCTCCAGTACATAGTTCAGCACCTTCAACCTCGCTTGCTCCCTCTGGGTCAATGTCAGTCCTCCCATACTGACATTTTCCCTTATCTGTTAAGCACTGTCATGATCGTATAACAACGACACCCAAAGGGTTCAAAAAATGAGATCCCTTGCCGTGCTCGCCTGGTGCCCTGGAGGGTTCACCTCCGGCCACATGGCCAGGCAGGCAATTCTCCCCGTGCCATCACGCTCCGGCCCTGAGGCGCTCCAGGGCCATCTGGAAGTCCGGTGGGGGTGGTGCAAGGAACTCCATATCCTGCTCTGTTACGGGATGGCAAAAACCCAGGCGCTCCGCGTGAAGCCCAGGGCCCTCTAGGCAGGGAGCCTTGCGGCCGCCATAGGTAGGGTCGCTGGCCACCGGGTGGCCAATGCTGGCCATGTGGACGCGCACTTGGTGGGTGCGGCCGGTCTCCAGCTGGACCCTGACCAGTGAGAAGCCCTTGTAACTCTCCAGCACCTCATACCGGGAAACCGCCCTTCTTCCCGTCTCCACCACGGCCATCTTCTTCCTGTTGACCGGGTGGCGCCCCACCGGGGCATCTATGAGGCCGGGTGATTCCTTTGGCGTGCCCCCGACCAATGCAAGGTACTGCCTCTTGACCCGCCTTGCCCTCATGTCAGCGGCCAGGGTATCATAGGCTTCCTGGCTCTTGGCCACCACCAGGAGTCCTGTGGTGCCCTTGTCCAGCCGGTGCACTATTCCGGGCCTCATGGTCCCATTGATGCCAGGGAGGGGGCAGTGGGCCAGGAGCGCGTTGACAAGGGTTCCCCTGGGGTTCCCAGGCCCGGGGTGGGTCACCATGCCCCGGGGTTTGTTCACCACCAGCAGGTGGTCGTCTTCGTACACGATTGCCAGGACAATCGGGTCAGGTTCCAGGTTAAGGGGCTGGGGCTCGGGCACCGTTACCTCCAGCATGTCGCCGGGGGAGAGCCTGTGGGACGGGCGCAGCCTGCGGCCGTTCAGGGTCACTAGTCCCTTTCTTATAAGGCCCTGGATCCGGGAGCGGCTGAGTCCTGTGACACCTGATGCATAGGTATCGGCGCGGGAGCCAAAACCCTCTTTTCCAACCCGGTAGGTGGTCAGCGCCTGTCCTCCTTTCCCGACCTCATTGTATCCCAGAGGATGAGGCCTGCCGCGGCCACCAGGGCGCTGTCCGCGAAGTTGAACACGGGCCACACCCTGAAGTCAAGGAAGTCTACTACATGCCCCTGAAAACGCAGGCGGTCCACGAGGTTCCCCGCGGCGCCGCCCATGGCCAGGCCCAGCCCAACGCGGAGCATCCACCCCCGGGCCCTCCTGTGAAACAGGATTATACCGATGATGGCCGCGGCGGATGCCAGGATGGGGAGGCCAGAGGCGCCCGGGGCCATCCCGAAGGCCACCCCAGGATTGAGGACGTAGGTAATGTGAAATACGCCGGGAATGACGGGGATGGACTCGCCGGGGGTCATCGCCAGCCAGATGGCTGCCTTGCTGACCTGGTCAAGAAGGACCACCGCCAGGGCTGAACCCAGCGTGAGCAAGTGCCTCACCTCGCACGCAGCTGCTGGAGCACAATTTCTACGATCTGGGCGATAAACCCGCCGATGATGGGCAGGTTGACAACGAAACTCCTCTGGAGGAAGTAGATGAGAAGCGCCGCCAGGACGCTAGCGCCAACGGCAAACCCCACGCCCCGGGCGATGCCCGCAAGGAAGTTCAGGTATATGAGGCGGCCCGGCGTGTTCAGGAGGGTCACGTACTCAGCTATCTTGGACCTCTCAAGTTGCCTTGAGACCTCCAAGAGGGCCCTGGTGATCCTCGTGTTCTGTCCCTCATCGCCTGCCTCAGGCAAAGGTCCCCTCCCCCTCCGGTTTGGCCCCCTGCCGCCCGAGTACAGCGGCACACCTCCGGCAGGTGCCGGGGTATTCGCGGTCTTCCCCTACGTCTTCCCCGTAGATCCAGCACCGCGAGCACTTTTCCCCACCGGCCCTGTCCACGGCTACCTGGAGGTCAGGGGCATCAACCATCTCCACCTGAGACACCAGGAAGAGGCCGGGTAACTGGGGCAGGTAGGCTTGGAGAAACTCCCGCAGCTCCGGTCCGGCGCCCAGGGTTACCCTGGCCTCCAGGGAACTGCCTATGGCCTTCTTGGCCCGGGCCTCTTCCAGGGAGCGGGAGACCTTCTCCCGCACGGCACCCAGCCGGGACCAGCGTTCCTTCAGCCCCTCCGGTGATACCCCTGCGGGCACAGGCCAGCCGGTGAGGTGAACGCTCTCAGGGTCCCCTGCCTCCTTGGGGAGATGGCCCCATACCTCCTCCGCTGTGTGGCTCAATACAGGGGCCAGTATCCCCACCAGGGCCCTGGCCACCCTGTACATGACGGTCTGCGCAGCCCTCCGGCCTGGGGCGCCCGCCAGTGAGCAGTAGAGCCTGTCCTTTGCTATGTCAAGGTAGAACGAGCTCATGTCCAGCACACAGAAGTTGTGAACGGCATGGTAGAGCATGTGGTACTCGTAGTCCTCGTATGCCCTGGTAACTCGCTCCAGTACCTCATCCATACGCATCAGGGCCCACTGGTCCAGTTCCTCCATGTCCTCCAGGGCCACAGCGTCCGTTGCGGGGTCAAAGTCGTACAGGTTTCCCAGGATGAACCGGAAGGTGTTCCGGATCTTCCTGTAGACCTCCACCAGCTGCCTGAGGATCAGCTGGGAGATGCGGATGTCCCCCCGGTAGTCAGCGGAGGCCACCCAGAGCCTGAGGATATCGGCGCCGAACTCCTTGATGACCTCCTGGGGAGACACGGTGTTCCCCAGGGATTTGGACATCTTCCTGCCCTCACCGTCCACCACGAACCCATGGGTGAGGACAGCCCTGTAGGGGGCCCGGCCCGTGGTGGCTGTGGACGTCAGGAGCGAGGACTGGAACCAGCCCCGGTGCTGGTCCGACCCCTCAAGGTACAGGTCGGCAGGCCAAGCCAGCTCCGGCCGGGTCTCCAGCACGGCGGCATGGCTGGTGCCACTGTCAAACCAGACGTCCATGATGTCCGTTTCCTTGCTAAAGGAACCCCCCTCGCAACCTGGGCACTGGTAGCCCTCAGGCAGGAAGTCCCCGGCCGGGCGGGCAAACCAGGCATCGGACCCCTCCCTCTCGAACACATCCGCCACCCGTTCGATGATACCCTGGTCCGCCAAGGGCTCGCCGCAGTCGTCACAGTAGAATACGGGGATGGGAACCCCCCAGACCCGCTGGCGGGAAATGCACCAATCGTGCCGCTCCTTCACCATGTTGTGGATCCTCTCGCGTCCCCAGTGGGGTATCCACTTCACATCCTCTATGGCCTTCAGGGCATCCTGCCTGAACCTGTCGATAGAGGCAAACCACTGCTCCGTTGCCCGGAAGAGCACGGGTTCCTTGCATCTCCAGCAGTGGGGATACTGGTGACGGATCTCCTCCTGGCCCATGAGAGTCCCCCGCTCCTCCAGGACCTTCACGATCTCGCCGTTGGCATCCTCGCAAAAGAGTCCGGTGAAGGGACTGCCCTTCTCAGTGAACACCCCACGGTCATCCAGGGGCTGGAGTATCTCAAGGCCGTACTGCACCCCCGTGTTGAAGTCCTCCTCGCCATGGCCGGGGGCCGTGTGGACACAGCCGGTACCCTGCTCGAGGCTGACGTGATCCCCCAAGACAACCTGGGAACTCCTATCGTAGAAGGGATGGCCAAGCACGACCCCTTCCAGGTCATGGCCGGAATAGGAGGCTATCTTCTCGCCCTCAAGGCCCATGGCCTCTAGGTTCTCCTCCAGGAGCCCGGAGGCTACCAGCAGTTTCCCCTTGCCCGTTATAACTAGGCTGTACTCCAGATCCGGGTGAAGGCAAACGGCCATGTTGGCCGGAAGCGTCCATGGGGTGGTGGTCCAGATTACAACGTAGGCGTCCTCGGGCAAGAGCCCTTTGCCGTCCCTGACGGGGAACCTTACGTAGATAGAGGGGGATACCCGGTCACCGTACTCCACCTCGGCCTCGGCCAGGGCGGTCTCACAAGAGGCACACCAGTAAACAGGCTTCAGGCCTTTGTATATGTGCCCCTGGGCAGCCATCTTCCCGAACACCCGTATCTGGCGGGCCTCGTACTGGGGCACCAGCGTAAGGTAGGGGTTGTCCCAGTCCCCTATGACACCGAGCCTCTGGAACTGCTCTCTCTGGATCCCCTGGTACTTCAGGGCGAACTCGCGGCACCTGGCCCTGAGTTCCAGGGGGGAGGTGTGATGGCGGTCGATGCCCAGGGCCTTCAGCGCCTGGTGCTCTATGGGAAGCCCGTGCGTATCCCAGCCGGGCACATAGGGGGAGTCATGCCCGGACATTGTCGCGTACTTCACTACCATGTCCTTGAGAACCTTGTTAAGGGCAGTCCCGATGTGTATGTCACCGTTGGCATAGGGCGGGCCATCGTGAAGGATGAACTTGGGGCGCCCCTGGCGATTCTGGCGGATCCGGCTGTAGAGGTCCGCTTCCTTCCACCTGGCCTGGATCTCCGGCTCCCTTGAAGGGAGGTTCGCCTTCATGGGGAAACCCGTCTTGGGCAGGTTAAGAGTCCTGCTGTAGTCCAACTCGTATTCCTCCATTCATCCCAAGTATGCCCTTACCATACACCGTCAGATTGGGCCCAGGCGCCTAAGTGCCTCTTCGGCCTGGGCGAGTGTCATCCCCCGTATCAAGACGCCCTTCGTCCTGGACCTGTGGCCTGACCGTATGTCAACGAGCCCTCGTTTCACTCCGAGGGCCCGTGCCACCAGTTCCACGCAAGCCTCATTGGCTT
This sequence comes from Bacillota bacterium, assembly GCA_040754315.1. Classification (NCBI taxonomy): domain Bacteria; kingdom Bacillati; phylum Bacillota; species Bacillota bacterium. The sequence goes on along the minus strand of JBFMCS010000032.1, from coordinate 60,015 downwards.
GGCCGCCCACAGGGGGCGCCGTCACCCTGAGCCTCAGGCAATCCTCGCTACAGCCTTCTATGCCCTCCCTTGATGCCCTGGGCTGAACCCTCACCTGCAGGACTACACCCTCTGGAACCGCTCTTAAGAAGTTCATGTCGCTCCATGTGACCTCATAGTCCCTCATAATGCCCAAGGGGGAGCCTACTTGGGGGCTTCGGATTCCTCTTCCTTGAGTTCCTCCAGGAGATCCAGGTACGAGCGCACCACCGCTTTCATGCGGGCCACAAACAGGTCCCGCTGCCTGATGAGCTCCTCGTTGTTCTCGGCGGTCTTGCGCAGCCGCTCCCTGGCATCCTCCTTTAGCCTGTCAGCGGCCTCCTGAGCCTCCTTGATCAAGAGTTCCGCTTCCTTGCGCGCGCTGGACTTCACCTCTTCCGCCGCCTCCTGGGCGACGATAATGGCCTTCTGGAGGACCTCTTCCAGAGTGCGATAGTGCCCAAGCTCCTTGTTGGCCGCTTCGACCTGTTCCTTCAACACGGCGTTCTCCTTGAGGACCTGCTCGTAATCACGGATTATCTCATCCAGGAACTCATCTACCTCCCCCTCACGGTACCCGCGGAAGGCCTTGGAGAACTCCTTGTTGTGAATCTCGAGCGGTGTAAGCACCCCTCTTGATACCCCCTTGGTTCTGCGCTTTCCTGTTCGCTTGGCTTTCTACCCACACCGCGGGGAATCCTGCCCGGAAATCCCCGGCATTGCTTCAGGCCTTCACCTTCTCCAAGGCTGACAGCACCCGCATCAGATCGTCCCTCACCCGGCGCCTGAACTGGGAGGCCGAAACCTCCATCCTGGCCGCCTCACTCTCTATCTTTCCCGCCACCCTGGTTCCCTCGCTCCTCTCGGCCTCCGCCTGGGGCCTTGCCTTCCCCAGGATCAAGCCAGCCTCCTGGTGAGCAACCTCGGTAACCTGGGACACGGAAGCCCTGGCAACCTCCAGGGTGTTGTTGAGCGACTCGTCCAGATGGCGAAAACAGCGAAGCTCAAAGGCAAGGTCCTTGAGGGTCTCCTTCAGCTGGTAGTTCTCCTCCAGCAACTGCCTGTAGGCTCCGGCCACCCCCTCAAGGAAGCCCCGGACAGCCTGGGGGTGGTAACCCCGGAAGGCTTTGGAGAACTCCCTCTCCTGGATATCCCTGGGAGTCAGCATCCGAAATCCCCTTCCCGGCACTTCACCTGGCACCCACCAGCCTCAGAAGAAGCACCTCAACGATCTGGAGGAGAATCACAGCCACCAGGGGCGAAAGGTCAATGGTGCCCATTGGAGGCAGCCGGCCCCGGATAGGCTCAAGTATTGGCTCGGTGAGCCTGAAGATGACTCTCCTAATCTCATAGTAGGTCCTGTTGTAGGCGCTGGGGCGTATCCACGACAGGATCACGCGAATAATGATGAGCCACACCAGTATTGAGAAGAAGGTATGGATCACCTGCCTGACCATGCCTATCCGTCACCTCCTCGCGGTCTGGATCCAAAGATGGCGGTGCCCACCCTTACGAGCGTGGCCCCCTCCTCGATGGCCAGCTGGTAGTCTCCGCTCATTCCCATGGACAGGTGCTCCATGGTGACCCCTGCCATATTCTTCCCCTTGATCTCATCCCTTAGTTCCCTAAGGACACTAAAGGCCTTCCTGAGTCGCCTCTCATCGCTGGTGTAGGGGGCGATGGTCATCAAGCCCTCTACCGACAGCCCCCCCATAACCGAGACCTGCCGGACAAGGGATTCAACCCCGGCTGGAAGCACTCCATGTCTCTCCTCATCCCCAGCGGTGTTCACCTGGACCAGCACTCGTGCCACCATCCCCTGGGCCAGGGCCCTCCGGGAGATCTCCTGGGCTAGGGACACCCTATCCAGTGAGTGTATGACCTCGAAGATCCCCAGGGCGCTCCCCACCTTGTTCGTCTGGAGGTGTCCAACCATGTGCCTGGTGATACCCGGGGGAAGGCCCGGCAGTTTCTCCTTGGCCTCCTGAACCCTACTCTCCCCCACGTGACTGATCCCGCACTCCAGTGCCTCCAGGATCCTTGGAAGCGCTACCGTCTTGGTAACAGCCACCACCGATACATCCTTGGGGGATCTCCCGGCCTTGAGGGCCGCCTTGGCCACGCTCTCACATATCCTTGCCATGTTGTCTGCAATGCTCAAGGTCTCACTCTCCCGTTACCTCACAGTAGACCCGTCTTTGACCAGGAAGGGCGTGAGCACAATGCTGGTGCCTGGGGATATGCCCTCAATAACAACGCTGTCGCCCGTGGCACCCAAGATCGTCACCGGCCAGAACCGGGCGGTAGCCTTCTCAACAACGTACACACCCTCTATGCCTGAGACCTCGGCCAGCGCCCCTCGGGGGATGAGAGTTCCGTCAAGGGTCTCGAGGATAGCCTCGGCCTTGACCCTCCTGGCGGTGACCAGATCCTCTTTGAACTCCAAGGGCTCCAGGGTAATCACTGCGTAGTCATCCCCAGTCTTCTTGCCCACCTCGTGCGCCCGGACTCTAAATGTCGCGGAGCCCGGCTCCAGGAGCCGCACCAAGAACTCGCCCTTCTTGGCCAGGGCCAGTGCGTCCTGGACCTGCAATGCCAGGGCCAAGCGTATGCTGCCCACATCGACGATCTTAAAGAGTGGCGCTCCCGCCTCAACGCTATCCCCGGTCATGATGGGGGCTGGCTGGGGGTCTGCCTGGTATACCGTAGCGGCGGTTACCTCCGTTCCACTGCCGGGGTCCAGGAGGGCCTCAAGCCCATCCACCGCATAGCTTACACAGCCCGTCTCCCTTGCCTCCATGACGCTGGAGGCCTCCTCCATCTGGCGCACCACCTGGGATTCGTCCTCCAGGAGGGTGCGCAATCGTTCCTCCAGGGAGGCCACGGACGCGGCCTTTTCTTCCCTTTCCCTGTAGAGGCGCTCCAGATGCTTCCAGGCCTTCTGGATGGCGGTCGTGTCGCCTCCCTTGAGGGCATCCTGGAGTCCAGTGGCAGCCGCTATAAGCTCCCGGTCAAGCCTGAGTGCCTCGTCCTTCAGGGAAGAGAGCCTCAGGGCATCCTGGGCCTGGAAACCTGCCAGGTCCTGTCGAATGGAGGAGACTTGGGCCTCCAGTTCCTCCAGGAGGCTGGGGCTCACTACCTCCACCACAGGAGAGCCTACCCGTACCCTCTCGCCCTCAGGCAGGAGCACCATGACCTCGCCCTGAACCGGCGCCTTGTAGACGCTTTCGGCCCTGAGGATGAGCCCCTCCCCGCTGGCGGTTACCTCCACGGAACCCTGCTGGACGCTGCCAACCCGGGCGAAGCGCGACAGGAGGGTCCCTCTTCCCGGCCCCAGGATGAACACCCAGGTGACCGCTGCCGCCAGAAGCAGGATAAGGAGTGGGACTGGGCTCCTTTGGCGCTTCCTCTTGGGAGCCCGGCCATCAGCGGCCCGGCGCTTGGCCCCCCGGTATATGCTGCTGGCCTTCGGCATCAGGCGCTCTCCCCTCGGTTCTCTCAGATTTCTCCAAGCGGCGACACGAATCCTCCTGCACGCCAGTAAGCCACAAGGCCCCCACCATTCTCCCTGTCCTTCCCGAGTCGCGCCGGTGGGAGAAGAACATTAGGGGGTGGCAGGCGGTGCACCAGCCGCTCACGCTGACATGGGACGGGGACAGGCCCGCCCCCACCAGGTGGCGAAGGTTAATCCCCTTGAGGTCAAGGAGGAAGCCCCCGGTTTCACCGGGTTTCGCCAGGTCCGTCCAGGCGGGAAAGGCCTCGGAAAATGGGGTCATGACCCTCTCATCAACTTGGTAGCAGCACGCGCCTATGGCGGGCCCTATTACAGCCATGCACCTGGAGGCCTTCGCCCCGCAGCCCTCCATGGCCCTAACTGCCCGGGCAGCAATGGCCGACAGCGTGCCGCGCCACCCCGCGTGAGCCAGGGCCACGATGCGAGCCACAGGATCAAACAGGTAGATTGGGACACAGTCAGCAAAGGTCCCTGCCAGGACCACACCGCCCCTGGCCGTCACAAGACCATCGGTCTCCCGGTAGTTCCCGGCGGTGTGGCACACCGCCACCCGGTCACCGTGGACCTGCCCGGCCTGAGCCACGCTACCCTGGGCAACACCGGTAGCGGACCAGAAGGCCCGCCGGTTCTCCCGTACGAACTCGGGGTTGTCCCTGGTTGACAAGCCCATGTTCATCCAGGAATACTCCCCCTTGCTTACCCCTCCCATCCTAGTACTGAATAAAGCCTTGGCCCCTTTGGGTTCCCACGCGGCCACAGTGAGAAATGGCACCTTTGCGTTCTCCTGCAACTTCAGGGGTTCTTCCAGCTTGTCCACCGCCTTGTCTAGTCTATCGCCGGTCGTACCGGGGCTGGGAGTAGCCGGGCAGCTCCACAAGTATCACGTCCTCACCGATCTTGCGGATGCGGTCCCACCGGATCACGTAGTCGCCCTCACGCCCAAAAAGGGCCCACCACGGCCCGGGGGCAGGGACAACGATGGCCGTTATGCGGCCCGTATCCAGGTCGATCTCAAGGTCGCTGATGGCGCCAAGCCTGCGACCATCCACAATGTTGATTACGTCCCGCGCCCTGAGATCAGTGGCCCTCTCCATGTTCTCCCTCCGGTCCAATTATATTATATGGCCAAAGGGGAGATTTTCCCTGCGGAATGCCTGGCAAAGAAGGAGGAAAAACTTCACAGTTGTTCTGGGGGGAGTAGGGTTAGTCTTGGGGCCCGGAGGTCCACTCCGCTGCAAAGTCCCATCCTGGCAGTACCTTTCTGAGCCATTCCCAGGTGACGAAGCGTGGCCTGAACTCGTGCCGGCGGAACAGTTCCAGGTCCAGGTTCACCTTGACCTGCGGCTCCACCGCGGTGTCCACCAGGCAAAGCGGCGGGAACACCACACACCACCAGTTGGAGCCCCCCCCGTCCCCTATAGTCACAGTCACAGCGTCATACATGCCTGCGGGAGCCTCCATGCCCCCGTAGTCCCGCGGGGGGAACGGCTTTCTCTCTATGGCCACCTGGACAGGGCAATCGCTTCCTGATTCCTCCAGGCGCCGCCTGGCGGCCTCCTCAAGCCTGGCCCTGCCAAGGGTGAGAGCCCGGAGGGCATCCTCCCGGGTCAGTGCCTTGGCCAGGATGAACCGGCTCTCGGCAATGACCGCGTCCTTGACCTCCATCTTGAGGACCTGGTCCCTCTCACCATCGCTGTGAGCCAGCACGTGGAGGCGGACAAGGTTGTCCGGGTTATAGGAGAAAACCGCGTCTCCCTCATGCCCCGCCGCCAGGAGCCCCGTGATAATCGCCACCGCCAGGAACAACCCTACTTGCCTGGACAAGGGATCTACCTCCAGACTACATGTTCTTTCTCATGTGCCCCAGGGCTGCCTTCTCCAGCCGGGACACTTGAGCCTGGGAAATGCCTATCTCATCTGCCACTTCCATTTGGGTCTTCCCATCGAAGAACCTGAGTGTCAGGATGAGCCTCTCCCGCTGGCTGAGCTTGCGCAGCGCCTCCCTGATGGCTATGCCCTCCAGCCACACCAGGTCCTCGTTCTTGTCGTCGCCGATCTGATCCATGACGAAGATGGGATCCCCGCCGTCATGGTAGATGGGCTCGAAAAGGGATACTGGCTCCTGTATGGCATCCAGGGCATACACGATCTCCTCCCTGGGTATGCCAAGCTCCTCCGATATCTCGTTGATGGTGGGTTCCCTCGACAGGCGGTTAACCAGGGAGTCCCTTACCTGGAGGGCCTTGTAGGCCACATCCCTGAGGGAGCGGGACACCCTGATGGGGTTGTTGTCCCTCAGGTACCTCCGGATCTCCCCGATGATCATGGGAACCGCATAGGTGGAGAACTTCACGTTCTGGCCTAGATCGAAGTTGTCTATGGCCTTCATCAGGCCGATGCAGCCAACCTGAAACAGGTCATCAACGTACTCTCCCCGGTTGTTGAAGCGCTGGATCACGCTGAGCACCAGCCTGAGATTGCCCTGGATTAGCTCGTCCCGGGCAGTGGTGTCACCCTGGCGCATCCTGACGAAGAGTTCCCTCATCTTGGCGTTGCCCAGCACCGGGAGCTTGGACGTGTTAACACCACAGATCTCAACCTTGTTCAGCATACCTGGGCCTCCATCAAACCGGCTTCTCGCCTCTCATTATCCCCTCCCAATTCTGTCTGTATGCATGGGCGCTGCCTGAATATGGCAATTTGTGCCTGCTGTTACCTCAAAGAGAGCGGGGCCAGCTCCCTGGGCGGCCTGGCCCCTGGTCCCCAACGGGACCTGTTTACCCGCGAAAACCCTTCTTGGACGAGTATAAAGATGGGTTGGATTCAAACTGCGACCTGCACTGTTTGGAGCAGAAGAAGTAAGTGGACCCCTGGAAACTCGATTTCTCCGGTGAACTGCCCGACTTGACCTCCTGGCCGCACACTGGGTCCTTCGCCATTGAAAGCGTCACCTCCATTAGGGGAATAGGGTCCTGCGTATCGTAGCGTGAAGGTTGGGTGAATCTCCGGGATAAGGTGTCATTACATATGATCAACCGAGAGCTATCGAAAAATACCTCTCTGTAAGGATCCGGGCCACCTGCGGCCATTCCCCCCGGAGACTCTGGGCCATTCGCCGGAGTCTCGCATTCCCCGGGTTGATGCTTTGGGTAATGGCTTCTCCCCTGGTGATCCGGGCCACCCTTCCACCGGTCATTGCCAGTTGTGAACCGCCGTCACCATTGAACGCGCCCGACGCTGGTATACTGGGCAAGGAAGGGCCAATGCAATGTACGTGGACACACGGGTCGTGGCAGCCACTAAAGCGACCTGGAGAGGATGGTAAGAGCGAGCCAGTTCAGGGAGGACCTCTTCTACCGTCTCAATGTGGCGCCGCTACCGGTGCCTCCCTGAGAGGCAAAAGAAGGACATCTCGGCCTTTGTCTAGATACTCCTGAACAAATGAAGAGACGTACAGCAGGGTGCGGCGGGCCAGCCAACAAGCCACGGACCGTGTCGTGAGCCATACACGGCGCAGGAACGCCAAAGACTTGAGAGCCTCATCAAGAGACTGGCCATCACACCTATGGATCCGTCATCGACGTATGCGACCCCACGGAATCGCCGAGAGACCAATCCACCGGCCTCTCGGCAGGTTCCGTCCACGGGGCAGTGCCTTTGATGGGGACCGTGACGGCCCTCGAAAGCAATCCCAGGGAGGCCATGAAACAAGAGGGTCCACCCGGAGAGCAGATAGGAGACTCCAGGTTGACCCGTCGAGAAACTCAAACGCTACAGCACTGACCCAGGGGCTAGCATGCCGTGTGCTCCAAGGAACTCTCCACTGAGCATCACATCTCGAGAAGGTGCCTGAGCCCCGCCTGGATGCGCTCAAACTCGGTGGAACTCAGAGTCCCCAGGTAACCCAGGACCCTGTGGACGTCTATCGACCTCACCTGATCGATGAGGGATATGGACGGCCGGACGAGGCCTCCTTCTCCCTGCGGCAAGCCCGGGTATAGCCTGGGATTCGTCTGAGTCCAAGGCCCCTTTTCGGTGGTAAGAGGGACAATGACGATCACGGGACAGCGGGTGCCCTTGGGAGGACCGACCACAACGGCCGGTCTCACTCCTTCCTGTTCCCGGAGGGCAGGGATATGGCGCGGCAGCTCAACCGTCAAGACGTCGCCAAGCCTAACAGGTTCACTTGGCATGCGATCTGCCACCCTCCACCACAAGGCCAACGCCCGGCAAGTACTTGACGGGCTTCACAGGGGGTGGACCACCGGGCCCCAGTCATAGGACGGGAGTGGGGCCTCGATCTCCGCCTCCAGCCACTCGATGTCTTCAGCGTCATCCCGCGGGGCAGTCTTGTACCCCACCTCATCCTGGAGAAAGTACTCCAGGTCCGCCTCACGCACTCGCCAGAGCCCCTTTCCGCCAATCCTGCAACCCTTCATGCTTCCGCAGCGTAGCCAATCCCGAACGGTCTTGGGGCTCACTGAGAGCCTCTCAGCCACCTCCTCAGGCGTCAACAATCTGCCAGCCATGCCGAACTCCCCCCGTTCACCTCACGGATGTGGGAAATCTTCACCTTGCCTTAATCATACGTACACTACTGCATCTTTCGATACGAATATGTCCCTTATCCTACCAGGAACTACTTCGGACATGGACTGTGACGCGTAACGGGTGGGCCCTTGGACAAAGGTGTACTCCTGGCTGCCTCAGACGGGTTATGCGTGCATTTGATCGTCACACCGGCACTCTTGGAGGAGCACGGGCGTGACGGAGGTGCACGACAAAAGGGAGTTAGTCACCGGCGTTGGTCAGAAACACCCGGGAGTAAGATCCCGGTTAGCTGCTGCCCTCACAGCTGTTCGAGGCAGGTGTCCTCTTCACCAAAAGCTGACAGCACGGGAACGGCTGCCAAGCCTTCTCGTGCCTGTAGAGGCAGGCCTCCAGCGCGGCAAGGCTCAACTTGTCCATCCTGAGGGCCCAGGCCAGGGGGTTTTTCCTCAAGCGCTCGATATGCCTTCGTTCAAGCTAAGCCTCTTGCTCGAATCACTGGGCTTTATGCCCGTATTATAAGGTTTTGGGCCCCCTGCTTAGCGCATCTAGGTTTGACGCGGGATCCACCGGGTCACACCCCATCGCCAGTATGGCTACTCCATCCGCCTGATTTCCTTCCTCAGCCTCCGTATCGTCCGTTTTTCCAGCCGGGAGATGTAGGACTGGGATATCCCCAGGAGGTCCGCCACCTCCTTCTGGGTTCTCTCAACCCCGTCCTTCAGCCCGAACCGAAGCTCCATTATGGACCTCTCCCTTCCCGATATCTTCAGCATGGCCTTCCGGAGGAGTATGCGGTCCACCTCTTCCTCAATACCCCGGCAGATGAGATCGCCCTCCGTGCCCAGCACATCCGAGAGCAGCAGCTGGTTACCATCCCAGTCAATGTTCAGGGGCTCATCGAAGGACACCTCGGAACGGCTGCGGTTGTGCCTCCTCAGGTACATCAGGATCTCATTCTCGATGCACTTGGAGGCGTAGGTGGCCAGCTTGATCTTCTTGTGGGGGTCAAAGGTATTCACAGCCTTGATCAGCCCTATGGTACCGATGGACACCAGGTCCTCAACGCCTATGCCTGTGTTCTCAAACTTCCTGGCGATGTAAACAACCAGCCTGAGGTTTCTCTCGATGAGGACGGATCTCACTTGGGTATCATCAGTGCCGAGCCGGCCGATGAGAAACATCTCCTCGTCGGTGGAGAGCGGAGGAGGAAGGGCCTCGCTAGATCCAACGTACAGCACGGGCAAGACAGGGAGCCCCAGCACCTGCCAGAATCGTAGCACCAGGAGCCTTAGGACCCACTTCATGCGAGGCAACGGTCGCAACATCAAAGCCCCTCCCTTTCAATCATCCTCAGCAAGAACCAGCTCAGGGTGGACGAGACAGTCACAAGCTCCCAGGCCCAGGTCACCAGGGATCACGGCCACTATCACATCCCGGGTTACCAGCGTGCGCCCCCTGGCAGTGGTGACCAGCGCATCAGGGCGGAAACCCAGGAGCAGGCCACCGGGATTCCCCACGGTTGAGTAGGGGATTAGCCTGACCCTGCTGGCAATGGTGGTGGAGGCCAGTTCATCCATGGCCCTGAGCGGGTCTCCCGCCATGGCGACCCCGGCCCCGCATGGTAATAGGTCCCTGACCGCTGCCAGCTCAGCCAGGAGAACCGGCGCCCCTGTGATCGGGTCCCGGAGACAGTTCCCGGTATCCAGGTACCCCGTTAGATGGCCGCGGGCATCCCCCAGGAACACCTCTGCCTCAACCATGCCCGGCCTCACCCGGGCATCCCGGCCCAGGTACCAGCTGAGCGTGTAACTAGTGCCTAGCGTGGCGCCTAAACCAAGGGGCAACAGCCACCACCTGAGGGGAAAGGCCCCCTGCCCCCAGGCAAATGCCATGGCCATAATGGAGCCTGCGGTAATGAAGGCAACCCCGAAGAACACTGCGGAAGGGGCAATGAGATGCCTCCACCTGGAGGGCTGGAAGGCAATGGCTACCATGATTAGGGAGCATACTACCTTGGCAGAAGTGCTAAAAAGGAAGGCCAGGTTAGGCATTAAAAAGGCCAGGGAGTACACGGTACCGACCCCTGCGGCAGCAAGGAGACGAGCGTGAACCAACCGGGCCCTGACCAGCCGTCCGGTCATCCACAGCAGGGCGTAGTTCATGAAGAGGTTCACCCCAACGTAAACATCGAGATTCAGGTGTTGGGTCACCTGCATCACCTGCCTAGACGGCCGGAATCGTGGGGTATGTTATACTTCTATTGCCTTCGGGTCCCCCCTATGCCATATTCTACTACCCGTCTAGAGCCGAATCTGTCACTTCAGGCCGGGCGCGTCAGGATGCCGTCTTTTCCCTGCGCCGCAGGAAGGCTGGGACTTCAAGGTCCTCGGCGGCCAGGGGGCGCACCTCGAATTCTGGCTGTTCCCGTCGGGTCTTCCATCTTCCCCCACTGTCAAAGCCCGTGGCTATGACGGTAACCCTGATCTCATCCTGCATGTCCTCCTGGATGACGGCGCCAAAGATGATGTTTGCCTCCTGGTCGCTAGCAGACATCACAATGCTGGCGGCCTCGTTCACTTCGAAGAGCCCGAGGTCGGCGCCGCCGGTGATGTTAAGGAGCACCCCCTTGGCTCCCTCGATGGAGGTCTCCAGGAGAGGGCTGGAGATGGCCGCCTTGGCGGCGTCCTGGGCCCTCGTGTCCCCTGAGGCCCTGCCGATGCCCATGAGGGCGGAACCAGTGTTGGCCATGATGGTCTTGACATCGGCGAAGTCCAGGTTGATTAGTCCCGGCACGGCGATGAGGTCGGAGATCCCTTGCACCCCCTGTCTTAGCACATCGTCAGCAAAGCGGAAGGCGTCAAGGATGGAGGTCTTCTTGTCCACCACCTGGAAGAGGCGGTCATTTGGTATGGTTATAAGCGTATCCACCTTCTCCCGGAGATTGGCCATGCCCGCTTCAGCCACAGCCATCCTCCGCTTGCCCTCAAAGGAAAAGGGTTTGGTTACCACGGCAACCGTCAAAGACCCCGCTTCCCTGGCGCACTCGGCAACCACAGGGGCGGCTCCGGTACCGGTTCCCCCCCCCATGCCGGCGGTGATGAACACCATGTCGGCGCCTCTCAGGCTCTCCAGGATCTGGTCGCGGGACTCCTCCGCAGACTTCAGGCCGATCTCGGGGTCTGCACCGGCGCCCAGCCCCTTGGTGATCCCCTCCCCTATCTGGATCCTCCCCAGGGCGTGAGACCTTGATAACGCCTGCATGTCTGTGTTTATTGAGACGAAGTCCACGCCCTTAAGACCAGCCTCTATCATGCGATTCACTGCATTGGACCCACCCCCGCCCACACCTACTACCTTGATCACGGCAAACCGCTCAGCCTCGATATCGAAATCCAGCAAGACCCATACCCCCCAAGAAGGACTCAGAACATCCCCCTAAAAAAGCCCCCGATTCTTTGCCATAATCCCCCAACCCTTCCGCTTACGGGCCGCTCTCCCGCGCTGTCCAGGTTCCTGGCAGCATGGATCAGGATCCCCACGGCAGTAGAATAGCCAGGGTGACGGGCAACATCCGTGAGGCCTCCCACCCCCCTGGGGAGGCCTACCCGTACAGGCATCTCCAGGTACTTCTCAGCCAAGTCCCCCAATCCCCTTAGAAGGCTTGTACCCCCCGTCAAGACCAGCCCGCCAGGGATTACCTTGCCAAAGCTGGATCGCTTGATCTCCTGACCGATCATGGTCATGATCTCGTGTGCCCTAGGCTCGATTATGGCGGCAATCTCTCCAAGTGGCGCCTCCTTCATGCGACCACCGGAGATCCCCGCTATCTGGAAGGTCTCACCCTCGGCCGCCATCTCCTCCAGGGCAACCCCGTACTCCGTCTTTGCCCTCTCGGCCTCGGCGATGGGAGTCCTGAGTCCTACAGCCAGGTCCCCGGTAATGTGGGAGCCCGCCACCGGAACGATGCTGGAAAACCAGAGGCTGCCCTCGTCAAAGAGGGCTACACTAGTGGTCCCACCGCCGATGTCGGCAACCACAACGCCAAGTTCCTTCTCGGCCGCCTGGAGCACCGCCTCCCCTGAGGCCAAGGGGTTGAGCACCACGTCGTCCACGTCCAGCCCAGACTTGTACACGCTCCGGAGAAGGTTCTGGAGACTGGTAACCGACGCGGTTATTATTCCTGCCTCTACCTCCAGCCTGATGCCCACCATTCCCTCGGGATCACGGATCCCGTCATGGCCATCCACTGTGTAGCCCCGGGGAAGCACGTGAATGATCTCCCGGTCTGGGGGAATGCTGATGACCCGGGCCGCCTCCAAGACGCGCTCCACGTCAGCCCGGGTTATCTCCCTGTCATCCCGGTTCACCGCCACGACTCCCTTGTTCCGGAGGGAGGCAATGTGCGAACCCCCGACCCCCAGGAACACCGACCTTATGTCCAGCCCCGACATCCTCCGGGCAGAATCCACGGCCGACTGGATGGACTTGACAGTGCCATCGATATCCACCACGATGCCCTTCCTCATACCGGTGGAGGGCCCCACACCTACCCCTACGATGTTCACATCACCGAGGGGGGCAACTGCACCCACGAGGGCCACAACCTTCGTGGTGCCGATGTCTAGCGCAACTATAGCCTGTCTCCTGGCCAAACCGCCACCCCCTGGAACCCGTCCTAGACTAATTCAACGCAGGGAGGAATATCCCTCTAGGCCTACCATGAAGCACCATCGTCTCCCTCTTCAATGAACTCCTCGAACCGGGGCACATAGGTGCCTTCCTTGGGCCGCACCACCGGCTTTGAGGTCCTGATATCAACATACTCCAGGTCCAAGCCCTCCCGCTTGGCATCCTCAAGGATCCCCTTGAGGATGGCCACCTTCTCCTCCATGAGGGCTCCGGGGCTTCCCATGTAGACTGGTAGCCCCTGGATGGTGTAGAGGGTCAGGCCCTCGGCTGACGCGTTCACCTCCGACACTTCATCCCGGAAATCCCCGAGGAGGCCTAGGAGGCGGGCAGCATCCAGGAGGGTGGTCCCGGTGAGCCGCTCCCCGGGCAGCATGTCCCCGGGAATGTCCCCGGTCACCAGCGGCTGGTCCAGAAAGAAGGCCCCCTCCCATCTCTCAAGGAGGACACCCTCTTCATCGATGGCCAGGTAGGACCTGTCCACCAGCAGGTAGCCAACACAGGAACGTTCCGTCACGCTCACGGTAACCCTGGAGGGAAGCCGCACCATAACGCGGGCCTCCTTCACATAGGGGAGAGCCTCTACGAGTGCCTTCACCTTGCTAGGACGCACACCCAGGAGGCTTGTCCCCAGTAGAATGCCCGTAGCCTCAATGACCTCCCCAGCCTGGAGCTGTTGCGTCCCCGCGACCTCCACCACCTCAACTCGGAAGTAGGCGGAACGGTAGAAGGCGTAGAGCGCCGCCAGGACCATGAGAATGGTCGAGTAGAGCACGATCCTCCTGCCCCTGCCCCACCGGTGACTTGCCTTTGGCCTCACTCCTTCCGGTCTATGACGGCGCCCAGGCATCTCAATTTCTCCTCCAGTCTCTCGTAGCCCCTGTCTATGTGGCAGGTTCCCCTAACACAGGTGTTTCCCTCTGCCACCAGGCCTGCCAGGACCAGGGCGGCGCCACTTCGGAGATTGGTGGCCTCCACCATAGCCCCGGAGAGGTGGGGAACCCCCTTCACGACGGCGGCCCTTCCCTCAACCTTCACGTTGGCCCCCATGCGCCGGAGCTCCTCCGCATGCTTGAAGCGGTTCTCAAAGACGGTCTCCGTGACCACGCTGGTGCCCTCGGCCACGCTCATCAAGGCCATGAACTGCGGCTGCATATCCGTGGGGAAACCAGGGTAGGGCAGGGTCTTCAGGTCTAGTGCTGTGGGGCGCCTGGTGCCCCGGACCCGGATCCCCCCGGGCATCTCCTCCACTGTGACACCGGCCTCTCTCATCTTGGCACTGACGGACTCAACGTGCTCTGGTATGACGTTCTCCAGCATCAGGTCTCCCCGGGTGATGGCGGCGGCCACCATGAAGGTGCCCGTCTCTATCCTGTCCGGGATCACCCAGTACTCGGTGCCTCCCAGGGATTCTACGCCCTCTACGCGGATGACGTCCGTGCCCGCCCCCATCACCCGGGCGCCCAGGGAATTCAAGAAGTTCTGGAGGTCTACGATCTCCGGCTCCTTGGCGGCGTTCTTGATGGTGGTTGTGCCCTGGGCCAGGACAGCGGCCATCATTATGTTCTCTGTCGCTCCCACGCTGGGAAAGTCCAGGTGGATATCAGCTCCCGAGAGCCTCGGGGCCTCTGCCTCGATGAAGCCATGCCTCTCGTAGAGGCGGGCCCCTAGGGCCCTTAGCCCAGATAGGTGAAGGTCAATGGGCCGGGGGCCAAGGTCACAGCCGCCGGGATAGGCCACGCGGACGCGGCCCAGGCGCCCCAGGAGGGAGCCCATCAGGAATATGGATGAGCGCATCTCCCGGGTGAGCAGGTCGCCCACCTCGTAGTTGTAGATAGCGGAGGGGTCCACCCAGAGGGTCTTGCCACCGGGCCCCCCCTCGTGGCTCACCCGGGCTCCCAGCCCCCGCAGGATCTGGGACATCACAGATACGTCCTTGAGGAATGGCGCATCGTTGATGAGGCACTGCCCCTTGGTGAGCACGGTAGCCGCCAGCATGGGCAGGATGGCGTTCTTTGCGCCGGAAACCCTTACCGCCCCTCCAAGCCTGTGACCGCCTTTTATGTCCAGCACGCCCACGCCCTCCACCTCCGGCATCCTGGTCCTATCCCTCTCCCTCTACCCTGATCTCCAGCTCCAGCCAGATCCCGTGTACCCGCTGTACAGCCTGCCTTGCCTCATCTACCAGTTCCAGGACGTCCCGGGCCGTGGCACCCCCTGTGTTAACGATAAAATTGGCGTGAACTTGGGAGATCTGAGCCCCTCCCAGGCAGCGCCCCTTGAGGCCGGCGGCCTCTATGAGGCGGCCGGCGGAATCCCCCGGAGGGTTCTTGAACACACTGCCAGCGCTGGGTTGGCTCAAGGGCTGAGATCTCCTGCGTTCCATTAGGTGTCGCCGGGAGGCCTCCCTGATCTCCTCAGGTGGGCAGGGCGCCAGCCTCAGGGTGGCCGTCACGCACACCCAGTCAGTGTGAGAGAACACGCTTTCCCTGTATCCCATCTCGAGGTCGCCGGGGCAGAGGGTCCGGCTCTCCCCTCCCGGTCTTACCGCCTTTACCTCTGTGATGACCTGTGAAATGGTCCCCGAGTGAGCCCCAGCGTTCATGGAGATGGCCCCCCCCAGGGTCCCCGGGATGCCAAAAGCGAACTCAAGCCCCCCTAGGCCTGCGTCCTGGGCCTGCCGCGCCACCTGTGCCAGCGGCAGGCCAGCCCCAGCCTCAAGGCCATCCTCAAGCACCCTAATCCCATCGAGTCCCTTCCCTATCTTCACGGCCATCCCCCTGATACCTCCGTCCCTCACCAGGAGGTTTGTGCCCCCTCCGAACACGAGGTAGGGCACTCCTCTCCTAAAGGCTAGGTCCAACACTGCTTCGAGGTCTTCCAGGGTCGCCGGCGCTACCAGGATATCAGCGTTGCCCCCTATTCGGAAGGACGTGTGGCGAGCCATGGGCTCCTGGGCCAACACCTCTCCCTTGGTCATACTACGTAGCTCCTGGACCAATGGTGAGTAAGCCACTACGCACCCTGGTTTACCAAACCTGCCTAAATCGCAAGTTTGGAAGGCCGCCTCTCTTCGGCCAATTTTGACGCTTCATCCAGGATTGCTCCGAAAAGTCTTACATCCCGTCCACGCCCGTTTAGACTGTCCGTGAACCCACTCCGGCCAGTATGGATTCTTAACGCTTCCGCCTCAATGTTAGAGGCGGCAGTTCTCCTCCTTGGGACCCGCGTCCAGGGCCTTCCTGACATGGGGCGCCAGCTGGTACACATTACCGGCCCCCATGAGTATCACCATGTCGCCGGGCCTAGCCCAGACGGCCACCAGCCCGGGAACCTCGCCAGGTTCGGCCATGACAGGCCTTGGGCCCAGGCTGGCCTCGACGGACCGGGCAATCAGGCCAGAATCCACCCCGGGCACCGGGTTCTCCCCCGCCGGGTAAACAGGCAGCAGTATCAGATGGTCTGCCCGGCGGAAAGAAGGCCCGAAGGAGCCCGCCAGGAGCTGGGTCCGGGAGTAGCGGTGAGGCTGGAACACCACGATGACCCTCCCGGGCACTTGCCCCTGGGCCGCCTCCAGGGTGGCCTCGATCTCGGTGGGATGGTGGGCGTAGTCGTCCACCACCCTCACGCCGCCGGCCTCGGCCACCGTCTCGAAGCGCCGGTGAACCCCCTGGTACCTCCCCAGGGCCTCTGCTATCGTGGGAAACTCCACCCCTAGGAACCGTCCTACCGCTAGGGCAGCCAGCGCGTTGGAGATGTTGTGGACCCCCGGCACACCCAGGGAGATCCGGCCTAGCGGCTTGCCCTGGTCCTCAACGGTGAACTCGGACCCCTCTCCCGCCCGGCGAACCCCTGAGCCCCGGAAGCGGCCGCCCTGGACGCCATAGGTGATGGCCCTCTTTCCCATGGCCCGGGCCATCTCGAAAAGCCGGGGGTCGTCCCCGCAGACCACCATGGCGCCCTCGGCAGGCACTGACTCCAGGAAGGTCTTGAAGGCCTGGGTCAACTCGGCCATGTTCCCTCCGTAGTGGTCCAGGTGATCGTCATCGATGTTGGTCACCACCGCCACCGTGGGCGATAGTTTCAGGAAAGAGCCATCGCTTTCATCCGCCTCGGTCACCAGGTAGTTGCCTCGCCCAAGCTTGGCGTTGCCCCCGATGTTGTCTAGTTCCCCTCCAACCATGACGGTGGGGTCAAGGCCCGCCCTCTCCAGCACCAGGGCTACCATGGAGGTAGTGGTTGTCTTGCCGTGGCACCCGGTCACAGCTACGCTCACCTTGCCCTTCATGAGAAGGGCAAGGAGGTCAGCCCTGTGAAGCACGGGGATCCCCAGGGATCTAGCCCTCTTTAGCTCCACGTTGTCCGTGGGAACCGCGGAGGAGACTACCACGAAATCCGCGCCTTGTACGTTCTGGACCCGGTGGCCGCTGTATAAGCGCGCACCCAGGGCTTCCAGGCGAAGCATGAGGTGGGAGGGCTGGAGGTCAGACCCGGACACCTCATGCCCCAGGTCCATGAGCACCCGGGCAAGGGCGCTCATGCCCGCCCCGCCCAGTCCCACGAAGTGATAGTGCACGCCTCCACCCCTCCCCCTGCAACACACCTTATCATATGTTCCCGCCCGGGCCCAGGTATTCTGGCTTGTCCCTGGACTCAGCGCCTGGATAGTCTCAGTACCTCCTGGGCAATGTCATGGGCGGCCCGAGGCCTGCCCATGGCCTTGGCGGATTGGCCAAGAGCCTCCAGTCGCCTTTCCCCCCACATGAGGGATGTCAAGGCGCTGGCCAGGTACTCAGCGCCCAGGGCCTTCTCCTGTATGACAACGGCCGCCCCCTTCCTCTCCAGGAGCCGCGCGTTGACGGTCTGGTGGTCCCCAGCCACATTTGGGGAGGGTACCAGGATCGATGGGCGCCCCAAGGCCGTGACCTCGGCAATGGTCATCGCCCCGGCCCTGGCCATCACCAGGTCCGCTGAGGCCCACGCCTTCTCCATCTCGTGAAGGTAGGTCATGAGTCTAATGTGGCCAGCCCACCACCCTTTTATTCCCAGTTGATCCATTAACACCCTGGCCCGCTGGTGGTACGCCTCCCCGGTGATGACCAGGGCCTGCCATCTCCGCCCAGGGAGCCGGGGGAGCGCCCCCAGGGCGGCATCGAGCAGTGCCTGCGCCCCGCGGCTTCCTCCCAGGACAAGAAGGGTCTTGAGGGAAGGCTCAAGCCCCAGGGACCTTATACCCTCGTCCCTGGTGGTGGCCAGGATCTCAGGGCGTACAGGGTTGCCAGTGACCATGACCCGGGTTCTGGGGCCGAAGTAGCGCCGGCACTCCTCGTAGGGTACCGCCACCCCTGAAGCCAGGGGCCCCAGGATCCGGTTGGTGACACCTGGCACCACATTCTGCTCCTGGAGGAGCGTGGGTACCCGCGCCAGGCACGAGGCCAGGGCCACGGGCCCGGACACATAGCCGCCGGTGCCCACCACCACACAGGGCTTGAACCACTTCAGGAGCCGCCGGGCCTCGCGGAAGCCCTGGCTTGCCTCCCATAAACCCCTGGCAGCCACAGCTGGCGACTTGCCCCTGAGCCCCCTGGCCCTTATGGGATGGAAGGCTATGCCTGCCCTGGGCAGGATGCTGGCCTCAAGCCCCTGGGATGTCCCAACGAAGAGGAACTCGGCCTCGGGGACCATCTCCTTGAGGGCTCCTATCACCGCTATGGCGGGATATATATGCCCACCTGTGCCCCCACCCGTGAACAAGAACCTCATGTCAAGCCCCCTCTATGTGGCCCATCGCGATATTCCCAAGAGCATCCCCACAGACGCCAGGGTGAGCACCAGGGAAGACCCCCCGGAACTTAGGAGCGGCAGCGGTATCCCGGTTATGGGCAGGGTGGCCGTGACCACACCTATGTTGATGATGGCCTGTATGGTGATCATGGCGGTTATGCCCGTTGCCAGGAGGCACCCGAAGGTGTCCGGGGCGGACACCGCCACCCTGAAGCCCCTCCAGGCAAATACCAGGAAGAGCAGGAGCACGGTGGAGGTTCCCAGGAAGCCCATCTCCTCGCCCAGGACAGCGAAGATGAAGTCCGTGTGGAGCGCCGGCAGGTAGAAGAACTTCTGGTGGCTGCCGCCGACACCAAGCCCAAAGAGACCCCCTGAGCCCAGGGCGTAGAGGCTCTGGGCAATGTGATACCCCGTATCCTGCAGGTCCTCCCAGGGGTTCAGGAAGGCCAAGAAGCGGCGCCGCCTGTACTCCTCGCTGAATATCGCCCAGTATACCACAGGTATACTGGCGAGACCCATTAGGGACAGGTGGCCCAGGCGGGCCCCCGCCACGAAGAGCATTACCACAATGGTACCCACGATGCTCAGGGCAGTACCCAGGTCGGGCTGCCGGAGCACGAGAAGGAAGACAAGTCCCATGAGGCCGATGTAAGGGAGCAGCCCCTGCCAGAACCGGGCGATCCCGCTTCCCTTCCTTGCCAGGCTGTTGGCGAGAAACAGCACCATGGCTACCTTTATCACCTCGGAGGGCTGCACCCTCAGGGGGCCCAGGTCCAGCCAGCGCTGGGCGCCCCCTCCCACCTTGCCGAGCCCGGGCACCAGCACCATCACGAGGAGGACCATGCCGATCCCGAAGAAGGGGAGGGCCAGCTTCTTCAAAAAACGGTAGTCCATGTTCATGAAGAGCACAGCAGCCGCCAGCCCCATCACCGCCCAGAGGGCCTGCCGCTTCAGGTAGTAAAGGGCATCCTCGTATAGCACCATGGCCTTGACGGAGCTGGCGGAGAACACCATGACAATGCCGATGGCAAGAAGGATGACTGTCACCACAAAGAGGGTGAAGTCCGGGCTCTTCTTGCTGTGGGCCACTGCTCTCCCCTCCCTAGACACCGGGAAACCTCAGGGCCAGGACGCCCAGGGCGCCCAGGATGGCGCCCGCGATCCAGAATCCTGTGACCACGGAAGGCTCCTTGTGCCCCTCTAGCTCGAAGTGGTGATGTAGAGGGCTCATGCGCAGGATGCGTCGCCCCGTGAGACGGAAGTACACCACCTGAGCCATGACGGAGAGGGTCTCGATGACGAACACCCCTCCAACAATGGGCAACAAGAGTTCGGTCTGGCTGAAGAGCGCCAGGGCCCCCAGGCTCCCACCCAGGGCCAGTGCCCCGGTATCACCCATGAAGACGCTGGCGGGATGGTGGTTGAAACGGAGAAACCCCGAGAGGCCTCCTGCCATTGCCGCAGCTATGATAGAGAGGTCCGGGTATCCCAGGCCCCTGGCCACGATGGAATAGGAGAGAAACGCCATGGTACAGGTACCCGCAGCAAGGCCATCCAGGCCGTCGGTGAGGTTCACCGCGTTGGCGGTCCCCACAACAGCCAGCACGCCCACTGCAGGGTAGGCCAGGCCCAGGTCGAGGGCAAGCCTTGTGAATGGCACCCCTATAACCCTGTCATTACCTGTCTCCAGGCTAACCCCTACCAGTATCGCCGCAAGGAGCAGCTGTCCCATGAACTTGTAGCGTGCCCTAAGGCCGACAGGGCTCTTCAAGGCGGTCTTCAAAAAGTCATCGAGAAAGCCCAGGAAGCCAAAACCCAGGGCTGCCGAAAGCACCGCCCAGAATGGCACTGTGCGAGGCGAGAAGAGAAGGGAGACTACTATGGCGGCCAAGATGAAGGCCAGCCCCCCCATTGTGGGGGTGCCTGCCTTGGTCCGGTGGGCCTCCGGGCCCTGTGTCCTGATGCTCTGGCCCAGGTGAAGCCTTCTCAAGTGGGGCAGGAACACCTGGGTGAGCCCAAGGGACAGGGCCCAGGATGACACCAGTGCCAAGAGCGGCAGGGTCACCGGGAAGCACCTCCCACCAGGGCCCGGGCAAGATGCTCCATGCCAAGCCTGCGCGAGGCCTTCACCAGGATCACATCCCCAGGCCTAGACCTTGCCTCCAGCGCCGCCAGGGCGTCTTGCCTGTCATGGCAGAAAACCACCTGGTCCCCGGCCATGCCTGCCTCCAGGGCTGCCTCGCCTATGAGGCGTCCCAGGGGACCCACAGTCACCAGGAGGGAAAGCCCTGACCTGGCCGCCTGTTTTCCCACCTGCCGGTGCCCCCGGCGAGCGTAGTGTCCCAGCTCCAGCATATCTCCGAGGACCGCTACCCGCCTCCCCTCCATCATGAAGAGGCTCTCCAGGGCCGCCGACGCCGACGCAGGGCTGGAATTGTAGGCATCATTTATCACAGTTATCCCGGCACCCTCCAGGATCTCCCACCTCATTGCGAGGGGCCTTGCGGATCCAAGGCGCCGGGCCGCATCCTCCAGGGGCACTCCCAAGGAGACCGCGGCAGCCAGGGCAGCCAGGGCGTTCATGACGTTGTGAGTGCCCGGCAGGGGAATCCTCACCCGGGCCTCGCCTTCCGGAGACCGCACGAAAAAGGATGACCCTCCAGGCCCTGTCTCGATATCACCAGCGAAGAAGTCAGCCCGGCGGCTCTGGCCAAACCAGACCACACGCCCTGGGTAGCCCCGGGCGATCCTCCTTATCCGCAAGTCGTCCCGGTTCAGCACCGCAAGGCTGGTACCAAGGAGCACCTCCGCCTTGGCTTCGGCGATCTTCTGCATGCTCCCCAGGATCTCGATGTGGCTGGACCCTATATTCGTGATCACCGCCGTATCATGCCTGGCCAGACGCCCGAGGTAGGCTATCTGCCCCGTGCCCCTCATGGCCATCTCCAGAACGCACACCTCCACGGATTCGTCCAGCCCAAAAAGGGTCATGGGCACCCCGGATTCGGTGTTGTAGTTGCCAGGGCTCACCAGCGTGGAGAAGGTGCCCTCCAGGCATGCAGCCAGCAGCCCTTTGGTGGTGGTCTTCCCTACGCTCCCCGTGAGCCCGACGACCTTGGGACAGTAGCGCCCCCTGTGCCACCCGGCCAGGGTCCCCAGGGAAAGCAAGGTACCCGGCACCACCACCAGAGCCCTGTCCTGGGGCAGATCCGCAGGGGCCTCCTCCACCAGCGCAACGGTGGCACCCGCCCGGAAGGCAGCGTCAAGATAAAGGTGGCCATCGGTCCTCTGGCCCCTGAGGGCAACGAAGAGCTCCCCTGGCCTGACCCCTCGCGAATCCAGGCTCACACCAGTGAAGCGCGCCTCAGGGTTCCCCACGAGCCGACCCTCCAGCACCTCGGCAGCGAGGCTGGCCTTCATGTGGATCAATCTTCTACCCCTCTCCCCTGTTTCCCAGTAGTTCGCCAGCCACTTCCGCGTCGTCAAAGTGTATGGTCCTGTCCCTGAATACCTGGTAGGTCTCGTGTCCCTTGCCGGCTATAACCACAACGTCCCCGGGACGGGCGCCCTTCACCGCCCTCTCAATGGCGGCTCTCCTGTCCACAATGACCTCAAAATCGCTACGACCGGCCTGCTTCACGCCCTCCGCCACCGCCTCGGCGATCTCCCTGGGCTCCTCGCTCCTAGGGTTATCCGATGTCACGATAACCCGGTCCGCCAGTCCCGCAGCTATGGCACCCATGAGAGGCCGTTTGGTCTTGTCCCGGTCCCCCCCGCAGCCGAAGACCGCGGTCAGTCTTCCCGATGTGATCTCCCTGGCCGTCTCCAGCACGTTGCGGAGCCCATCCGGGGTGTGAGCATAGTCCACAATGACTGTGGGGTCCCCGGGCCCGGAGACCACCTGGAACCTGCCTCGCACCCCCGTGAAACCAGCCAGGGCGTCCCTGATGACCCCGGGGGATACCCCCTCCCCTGATGCCGCGGCTGCGGCAGCCAGGGCATTGTACACGTTGAAGCGGCCCGTGGCAGGCATGCTCACATCCATGCTGCCCCCTGGGTAGTCCACGCGGAACCTCACTCCACCAGAGCCCACCTCCACATCGCGGGCGGTAAAGTCGGCCCCTTCATGAAGGCTGTAGGAGACCACCGGAACCCTGCAGGCACCCGCCATGAAGCCGTACGAGGGGTCGTCCAGGTTGATGACGGCACGCTTAGGGCCCCTTTTCCCCTGGCCGTGATATGGCCTTCCAAGGCTCCTGAAGAGCCGGGCCTTTGATTCCCTGTACATTGCCAGCGACCCGTGGAAGTCCAGGTGGTCCTGGGTGAGGTTGGTGAACACGCCAACGTCGAACTCACACCCCGACACCCTTCCCAACGCAAGGGCATGGGAGGACACCTCCATGACCGCATGGGTTGAGCCTGCCTCCAGCATCCTGGCAAACATTTCCATCAGGTCCAGCGATTCCGGCGTGGTATGCTTGTTCGGCACCTCGGCACCGCCAATGATGTTGGTGACGGTGCCCAGGAGCCCCGTTTCATGTCCCGCCGCTATTAGTATCCTCCTGATGAGGTGAGTCGTAGTGGTCTTGCCGTTGGTTCCCGTCACCCCGATCACCCTCAGTAGCGTGGATGGGTGGCCGTAGAACTCGCTGGCCAGGGCCGCCAGGGAAGCCCTGGTGTCCTTGACCAGCACCAGCGGCACCCCCAGGGTATCCACACGCCGTTCAGCCACTACCAGGGAGGCGCCCCTGCGCACCGCCTCGTCAACGAAGTCATGTCCATCATGGCGAAAGCCCTTTACGGCAACGAAGGCCGTGCCAGGGGCCACCGTCCGGGAATCATATGATATACTGGAGATATCTGTGCCCGGGGAGCCCTCTAGGGTGTAGTCTCCAAGGGCGTCCAGGAGATTGCCGGCGCGCAAGCGCTCACCCCCCTGCTAGTATTTGCCACAGGTTTCATTAATATATGGACGATATAGATTATGTCTATGGTTCCGCGGGTTCCCCGGGCGCCTCAAAGACTACCGTAACGGTGTGCCCAGGGGATACCTGGGTCCCGGCGCGAGGGTACTGTTCCTTGGCCAGGCCCGTGCCGATGGGCTCCATCACCAGGCCCGCAGCGGCCAGTCTCTCCGCCGCTTGGCGGAGACTCTTTCCCTCCACGAGAGGCACCCTCACAAGGCCCGACCGGGTTATCTCCTTTTCGTCGGTGTAGGCCAGCACCACGGCCCCAGGGGGAATCACGGCCCCGGGGGCTGGGATCTGCGAGGTTATTGCCACCCCGCTGCCCTCGACCCTTAGGCTGAGCCCTGCGGCGCTGCACACCTCGGTAGCTTCGGCAGGCGTGAGGTTCATAAGGTCAGGCACTGTAAGGTCCTCGGGAGCCTCCTGCTCCTCAGGGCGGGCACTCCTGGGGGACCTGTCGGGAGGCACCTCCAGGTAGTGCAGGACATCCTTCATGACCGCCGCGAACACCGGGGCGGCCACCGTGCCACCATAGTAGGAGCCTGAAGGCTCATCCAGCATCACCAGAGCGACCACCTGGGGCTTATCCACCGGGGCAAACCCCACGAAAGATGCCACGTAGCGTCCCTCCACTATCCTGCCCTCCACAGCCTTCTGCGCCGTGCCGGTCTTCCCCGCTACGTTGTAGCCTTCAACGTAGGCGCGGCGTCCCGTGCCCTGCTCCACCGCAAGCTGGAGGGCTGTCTTGAGTTCCTTCGCCGTATCCCTGGATATGACCTGCCGGAGAGCCCGGGGCTCCATTCGCATCCTGACACTTCCATCTGGGGCCCTTATCTCCCTGGCGAGCCTCGGCTGCATGTAGACGCCGTCGTTGGCGATCGCGGAAATGGCCGCCGCCAGCTGGATCGGGGTAATGGTGAGGGTTTGGCCAAAGGACATCACCGCCAGGTCCACAGGCTTGATCTCACTGGGCTGGAGCATTATCCCCACGGCCTCACCTGGGAAGTCCACTCCGGTCCTCTGGGTGAGGCCGAAGTCTACCACGTAGCGATGAAAGGTTTCCGCCCCCATCCTAAGGCCCACCGTGGCAAGGGCTACGTTGCAGGACTTCACAAGGATCCCGTAAAAATCCAGGGACCCGTGGGCCACCCCGTTGGCACAGGATACCGAGGCCCCGGGGACCTTGAGGGACCCACCGCAGTGGAAGCCAGAGCTGGCGGTGATGGCCCCCTCTTCCAGGGCCCCCGCTGCCGTGATAGGCTTCAAGGTGGAGCCGGGACTGTAAGCATCGCTGATGGCCGGGTTTCTCCTGTGTTCCGCAGGGTAGTCCTGGTAGAAGTTCGGATCGTAGCGGGGCGAGTTCGCCAGGGCCAGTATGTCACCGGTGGATGGGTCCATGACGATGACGGTTCCGCCCTTGGCCCCGTTTTCCTCGACCGCCTTCTCCAGCTCGCGCTCGGCCACGAACTGGACTACCTCGTCAATGGTGAGAAACAGGTTATCCCCATCCACCGGAGGGAAGTAGCCGTGGACCGCCTGGGGCATCTCCTTGCCCCTGGCATCGAATTCCAGGACTATCTTGCCAGGGGTTCCCCTGAGGTGCTTATCATAGTATACCTCCAAGCCCTCCAGCCCCTGGTTGTCGATACCTGCGATGCCCAGGATGTGGCAGGCCAGTACGTCCTTGGGATAGAAGCGCTTGGATTCCTGAGTAAAGTCAATGCCGGGGAGGTTCATCTCCCGGAGAGTGCGGGCAAGGTCCTCAGGGATCTTCCGCTGGACCCAGACGAAGGACTGAGAAAGGGTGAGCTTCTTCAGCACGTCAACGGCGGGCATGCCTAGGACCTCCGCCACAGCAGCCGCGGTGGCCTCGGGGTCCTCTACCTGAGCCGGGATGGCGTATACGGACTCCACATTCACGCTGATGGCCAGCTCCCGGCCCTTGCGGTCGTAGATGACACCGCGCTTGGGCTCCACGGGAACCTCACGCATCCTGGTTTCCAGGGCCATCCTGCCCAGTTCCTCCGCCCACACAAGCTGGACGTACGCCAGGCGGCCCAGGAGACCCACCAGTGCGATGGCACAGAACGCAAAAAGGAGTATGACCCTTTTCCGCAGGATCAAACCTGGCGGAGCGTGCAAGGCCTACCCCTCCTTCCCCAGGGCGGAGTCGCCCAAGGGGCCGTCGAACCCGTTCAGGGTGAACCGGCTACAGCCCGCCCTATTCCTCTCAGCAGCGTGCCAGCCAGCGTGCGCCAGAAACCCTGCCTGGACTCGGTAGCCAGATCCCTTGAAGGGTCAGGAACCTCCATAGCGACCATCCTAACCTCGCCGGGAGCGCACATCCCCAAACGCTCGACAGCCTCCTTCTCTATTCTGTCTGGGGAGCTCAACCTGGCTATTTCCAGGTCCAGTCTCTGACCTTCGCCTTGGAGCGCCCCGAGTTCCGCTTTCAGCTCCACGACCCGGTAGCCGGTGTAGGCTACCAGGGTCTGGCTGGCTACCAGGGCCAGTCCCAGGCAGGCCAGGAGCCCCACCATGGCACTGGTGGCAGCGAATTCCCGGATATACCGTGCCCTGGATGATGCCTTGGGGGCGCGAACGGCCTGAAGCCGGCTGGCTCCCGCGCGCACGGGAGCCTTGCGCCTTGCCAGGCGCCCTGGTCCTTTGGCCAGATGGGCAGCCTGTATCATGTGTATTCCCTCCCTGATGCCCCTATACCTGAGACCCTCTGGGCAGCCCTGAGCCGGGCGCTGCGGGATCTGGGGTTAGCCTCGACCTCCGCTGGCTCTGGCCTCAGCGGTCTTGGGGTTAGGACCCGGAAACAACCAGATTGACTCCATTCCCTGAAGGATGACTTCACCATGCGGTCCTCAAGGGAGTGATAGCACAAGACCACTACCCGGCCTCCGGGGAGGCAGGCCCTGGCTGCCGCCGCCAGCCCCTCTTGCAGTTCCTCCATCTCCCGGTTCACTGCGATCCGGAGCGCCTGGAAGGTCCTGCGCGCCGGGTGTGGCCCGGTCCTCCTGAACTTGGCGGGAATGGCATCCTTGATGACCTCTACCAGCTCGCCTGCGGTCTTAAGGGGCCTCCTTTTCGTGATAAAACGGGCTATCCTGGGTGCCCACCGTTCCTCGCCATACTGCCGGAGCGCTCTGGCGATATCCGCCTCCGGCCATGTGTTAAGCAACGTGACTGCGTCGATGGAGTCCTCCGGGTCCATTCTCATGTCAAGACGCTCGCCCCTGTAGGTGAAGCCCCGCTCCGGCTGGTCCAGCTGGTGAGAGGATACCCCCAGGTCCATCAGGATGCCGTGGGCTCCCTCCAATCCCAGGTCCCCCAGGATGCGCTCCAGGCAAGAGAACCTGGCCTGTCTCATGGTCACCCTGTCCCCGTAACACCCCAGTGTCCTGGCAGCCTCTTCCAGGGCATCGGGGTCCCGGTCCATCACAACCGCCCTCAGCCCCGTCCAGCGGTCCAGGACCGCCAGGCTGTGGCCTCCGCCGCCCACCGTTGCGTCCACAAACACCCCGTCACCCAAGTCCCCCAGGAGGTCCAGGACCTCCTGGACCATCACAGGCCTGTGGAAGGCCTCGCTCATCACAGATCAACCTCTGCCAGTTTCTCGGCTATGTCCTCGTAGGAGAGATCCGCCTTCTCGCGGTAGGCCTCCCACTGCTCCTTGCTCCATATCTCAACCCTTGTGGATACGCCGATGACCATCACGTCCTTCTCCAGCTTCGCGTAGTCCCTTAGTGTGGGGGTAATCAGCACCCGCCCCTGCCTGTCCACCTCTCCCTCCATGGCCCCGGAGAAGAGGTACCGGGTGAAGGCCCTGGCATCGGACTTGGTGAAGGACAGGGAGCGAAGCCTCTCTCTTACCAGTTCCCATTCGCTCATGGGGAATACGAAGAGGCAGTTCTCCAGGCCCCTGGTGACGATGAAGCGCTCACCGAGGTCCTCCCGGAGGCGGGAGGGGACTGCTATCCGGCCCTTGTCATCTATGGTGTGCTGGTATTCCCCGATCAGCACCGCGCTCTCCTCCAGTGTGTCCCCACTTTTCCCCACTTTGCTCCACCAGTACGGTCACCATTCGCCTCTACTTTGGGGAATTCCTCCTTCGCGATGGAAAAAATTTGTGCGGCAAGGTGTGGGCCCAGAATCCCGCCAAGCCCTTCACCTTGGCATTGGCCGGCATGTGCCAGGTTGCGGCGGGGAAGAGGCCAAGGGGGCATTCAGGGTTGGCTGGCTTCGCCCAGGTGGCGCTCCGGATTATCGCGGTCATACCTATCCTGGTGCTGGTGGCCCTACTCGTAATGGATAGGAGGCCCATTGCCGAGCTCCTGGTCTTTGACTTCTTGGTCCTGGTGCTCATGGGCGCCATAGTCGGGGCGGATCTGGCTGACCCTGCGGTTCCCCACACCCCCACGGTGCTCCTGTGATCCTCGTTGGCCTTCTCCAGAGGGTCATCGCCTCTCTCTCCACACGCAGGCGTGCCCTGTCCCGCCTGGTAACCTCTGAACCCCAGGTCATTACCAGGGATGGCTGGATGCTCCCCCGCCAGATGGCGAGTGTGCACTACGGCATCGATGATGTATTGATGCTCCTGAGGGAGCAAGGCGTTTTCGACCCTGCAGAGGTTGACACCGCGGTCCTGGAGCAGAACGGGACGCTAAGCCTCCTGCGGAAGTCTGAGGCAGCCCCTGCCACACCAAAGGTCCTGAGCGTGCCGGTGAGGCCTGCCGTCGCCACCTCACTGGTGGAGGAAGGGGCCATCAACGAGTAGAACCTGCCAAGGGCCGGGATTACCCGGCAGCAACTCCTGGCTCAGCTGGAAAAGAGGGGACTTTGATTGGGGGATGTATTCTACGCCTCGGCGGTTCCAGGAAGGGGTATCTACGTGGTTCCCTTTGATGACTGACCCTAGGACCACGTCCTCCCAATGGCCAGGTAGATGAAGGGGCCAGTGCCCACGAGGACATTCAGGTAGAAGGTGAGCAGCCTCCACCACACCAGGAAGTTGCCCAGGATGTCCAGGGGGACGATGAAGGAGAACAGCGAGAAGGCACCCAGTTCTATGGCGCCGGCGCTGCCTGGGGTGGGCGCCAGGGATGCGGCGAAGAAGAGCACCAGCTGGAAGGCGATTACCTGGCCCAGAGGCTGGGAAAACCCCATGCCCGCCAGGAGAACAGGGGTTATGGAGTAGAAGGATACGAGGTAGACCAGGGAAAACAGGAACATGCGGCCAAGCCGCCTGGGACCCGCCTTGAGGAGCAGGGCAAGGCCCCGGTGGAAGTCCCTGAGGCGATCCCCCGCCCACCGTGCCTGCGGGTACCTCAGGAGGCCCCCTAGCAGCCTGGATGGGTCCTCAACCAAGCCTGCCACTATTCCCAGGGCAACGATGAAAGCCAGGTAAGTCGACAACCCTATCACCAGCGCTCGGCTGGCGGTCAGGGACAGGGCCACCGCCTCCCAGGTAAGCACAAGGCTCACCAGGGCCAGGATGGCCTGGGATGCGTGGGACACCAGGGCTCCCCCGGCAACGGCCGCGGTGGACCGGGGGAGGTCCAGGCCCTTTTCCCGGAAGACGTAGATGTGCACAAGCCCCGCCCCCATGTAGAAGGGCGTGATGTTGATGGCGAAGTTGCCCGCCAGGACTGCGGGAAAGGCCAGCCTCAGGGGAAGGGGGATCCCGAAGATGCCTGCCAGCTCCCGGATCCGGAGGGCATCGGCGACCCATCCTATAAGCAGGAGGAGTAGGGCGGCAAGAATGAAGGGGGCAGGAAGGCTCGCCAGGATGTCGCCGAGATCCTGCTCCAGCCGGTAGCGATGAAGCAGGATATATATGACGATGAAGCTCAGACCAAGGGATGAAAAGAGCCCAAGCGCCATCCTCTTGGGACTGAACCCCTCCATGCCGCCCCTATTGGTTGCCATCTTGCCCACACCCCGTCTCCTGCCCAATTTGATAAAGGAAGAGCCGTCTTGATGGGTCCACCTGTGCCGCCCTCCAACCGGGCATCACACGCCTGTAGCTCACCACCCTGGCTCCTGTCTTCAGTTCCCTCTCAAGTTTCTCCCTGAGCCTGTTGTGGGCAGCCGGTGAGAGGTACAGGAACACCACGTCAGCCCCGGATAGGTCCACCCGGAAGAAGTCTCCCTTCACTATCCTCACAGACGATAGGCCCTTGGCGTACACCATGGCCTTCAGGAGCCAGCACTTGACCGGGTCTATCTCAACCCCCACCACCTGGGCCGCCCGGGTCTTGGCGGCCCGGAAGAGCACCCTGCCATCCCCCGCCCCCAGGTCGTAGAGGGTCTCATGGCCCGCCAGCTGGGCCATGTCCAGCATGCCGTCGACTACCCTCATGGGCGTGGGGCTCCAGGCTCCCCCCCAGAAAGAGGGGACTACCACGGAGCAGAAGAGCGTGAAGCCCAGGGCGACGAGGAGCCATGCCATCACTGGAAAACCTCCCCTTAAGGCTAATGGGGGTTCTTCCACAGTTTCAGCGAGCCTGTCCAGATTCCTCCTGGACCAGTATATATTCCCCCGCCGAAAGGACCCCGTGCCCCGCCCGGCGAATGGATCTGGCAAATACCGCCTGGCCATGCTAGGCCTGGGGGGCTCGAGAGTGAGCCGTCAAGTGATACAAGAGGCCCTGCGGCACTTCATGGAGAGGCCCGGAAACGCCCTGAAGGCCCATGGGGGCATGCGCATCTGGGATGAACCGCTGGTAGCATTCGCGGATGCTGAGGACTTCATGTTCGAGAGGCTTAGGGAGCCAGCCGTGGGCATGCCTGGCTTTCGCCCCCCCGGGGAGTGGCTGCCCGGGGCCAAGACGGTTATATCCTACTTCCTACCCTTCAGCGAGGAGGTCCGGTCCTCGAACTACCGCCCGGGCCTTCCCTCCCCGGAATGGTGTTCCGCGAGAATAGACGGGGAGGCCTTTAACGACAGCCTTCGCCGCTTCCTGGTGACCCACCTGGAGGGCCTGGGCTACCAGGCTGTGGCCCCTGCCCTGGCCCAGGAGTACACCGTGAGGGACCTCTCCTCCAACTGGTCCGAGCGGCATGTGGCCTTCGCCGCCGGCCTCGGAACCTTCGGCCTGAGCAGGTCATTGATAACCCAGCGGGGTTCGGCAGGGAGGTTCGGAAGCGTTGTGACTGACCTGGAGATGGAGGCCACCCCCAGACCCTTTATCACGCACTACTCCCACTGCCCCTGGCTGGACCGGGGTGAGTGCGGGGCCTGCGTCGACCGGTGCCCATCCGGCGCCATCACCACAGAGGGAAAGGACAAGGAAGCATGCAGGCGCTACATAGATGATGTGGTGAAGCCCATGTTCGAGCCCAGGTACGGCTGCGCCAAGTGCCAGACCGAGGTGCCGTGCGAGACACGCATACCCTGATCTCTAAAAAAGGCCACCCATCCTGAGGCGGCCCGCCTATCGTTTACGGAGGGGCATGCCGAGAGAGCACTCATAGAGAGGTGGCCATCCTGGATTGCCGCGCAAAGGTTTCAGAGCCAGCAGTGTCGACGTCAAGGGATCGGAGAAGGCCGGAAGGCACGATGGACTTCGCGGGCACCATTTGATAGGCCTGCCGCAAAGAAGCAAAGGTCCTTTCCACTCAAGTCCCAAAACCCAGCACCAGTACCCAGAAAAACGCAACCGGATCGATCTTGCGGTTGCGCTTGATTAGGCCTATGCGTGGGGATCGTCGATTACACACATCTGTTTCTTCTTGGGGTGTTGAGGGAAGACATTCTACTAGGGCCGCCCAAATTCTACTGGTTTCCGATCCCCAGGGATAATATGTCACCTGTGTACTGGCCTTCCGGGACTTAACCGAATACCCATGAGTCTGTGACTAAATGAGAACTTGCAGCAACGGCGGTAGACT
Organism: Bacillota bacterium; assembly: GCA_040754315.1. Taxonomy (NCBI): domain Bacteria; kingdom Bacillati; phylum Bacillota; species Bacillota bacterium. The sequence goes on along the minus strand of JBFMCS010000032.1, from coordinate 28,593 downwards.
CCCCGCTTCTTAGGCCGAGCTGTATATCTCCACCCCGCGTTCTTCAACCCTTCGGCGCAGATTCTCATCAAGACAACTGTTCATGTCCACGATGTCAATCTTATATATCCCCGCTGCTTCGTCCAGATCCAGCCGCACTGCAGCAGGCAGTTTTCCCTCACAGTAGACAGCGAGATCGATATCGGAATTGTATCTGTAGTCCCCCTCAGCCCGTGAGCCAAAGATGACTGCCCGGGTTACATTGTCGCTTTTTTGGAGTTCTTTGATTATGGCGCTCACAATGCGTTGTGGTAATCCCAAATTCATCCTAGCACCTCCTTCATCTTGTTCGCAAAGGCAGCAAAAGAGGCAAAATACACCCCTCTGATCCTATCGTAGATCTCTTTGGCCATTTTCTCGTTATAGGTATGCACCGTAAGATTGCGATCATCAATCATCTCAATCCAGACGTCGCCATTGATTATCAAGCCTGCGGCAAACGCTTCCTTAAAAGCGGAGCGCGGAGAATTAACAGCCACTATTCCTTCGTAATCAAGATAGGCCCTCATCAACTTCCAGGCCAGCTCATAAGCGAATTCAAAGCGTTGGATCGTTGCATCATAAACAAGAGGATTCGAGGTATTTTCGTCCAAGGCCTCTCCAAGCCGCGAGACTGCTTTGCGATACTCCTCCAATCTCTTCTTGGTCCTTTCATTGTTCATGCAACGCCCTCCAATCTGTTTTACTGTCCCCTTTTCCGGAAATTGACTGAAGGTGCGCTTATCAGTTCCAGGAACAATATGCCATCGGTCTTCTTGTGGAAACTGGGATAGAATGCAAGGGTGTATGTTCGACATTTCAGCCTCGCCTGTGAGGTCGTGCCCCCGGCAGGCCATTTTCTGGTTCTCGATCGATGGGCGACTCTTGCCCTTCCCTCCGTGGTCTCATTCAACGCATCTATAGATGATCCTCTTCCCAGGAACCATACATTACAGCCCGACTTTGGCGACATATTTTGTCAATACCCAGTGTAACGGGCAGTGGTTGTTGTTCGCGAGGGGATTTTCTCTACTACACGTGATATCGCTTCAGCAAGGGGTTCAGGGAACCTTCGGCTGACGAGGTCGCTGCAGCAGTCCAAGCCTTGCAGTTGTCCGGGGGCCGGCTCGGTGATGCTACTGGCCTACTTTTTGCTCCCCTTGGGACCAAGGCCGTTCAGCAAGCACCCGCCTGGTTGTTGCAGGGCCTGTGGCGCCTGCAGGGGTTGGTTGGCCTTGAGCGTGGAGTTTCTGCTCTATAGTATTGAGTAGTTAAGGTAGTCCTTCATCTCCCTGCAGGCTTCTTCCATGGTATTCTTTCGGCGGTAGTAGCTCATTATCTCGGCCGCAGGCAGTTTTTCCGCCGCCTCGTTACTGATGAAGCACAGGATCCCATCCAGGCGGCTCATCCTGCCTAGAGCCTCCTGGTGGACTTGGTGCTCTCAGGCATAGAGAAGCTGCCGTCAGAGAAGGGATTCTGGAATGGATGCAGAAGTGGATCCAATATCGTATCCAACCATGGGGAGTGAAAAATGCCTTCACACATGACGCCCGGCGACAGGGACATTGGACCCGAAGACAGAGTATACAGGGAGATCAAGAGAGCCATCGTCACGCAGGTGCTTCCCGCAGGCTCACAACTGGTGGAATTAAGGCTCGCCGAGAGGTTCGGGGTAAGCCGCACTCCTATCAGGAACGCTCTCAGGAGACTGTCTTATGAGGGGCTCGTGAAGATGGTTCCAAAAAACGGGGCTTTTATAGCTGAAATGTCTGCCAGTGAGATCGAGCAGGTCTACAGGGTTAGAGAGGTCCTGGAGGGCTTCGCGGCCAGACTGGCGTCTGCTGCCATAACGCCGGAGGAACTAGACAGGCTGGAACGGCTCCTCGAAGAGGAAGAAAAAGCCTGTCTGAACCAGGATTTCGAGGCTTACGTATCGGCGAATGACGCTATTCACGGGCTAATCGCGGACGCTTCGCGGAACGAGGTTCTGGCCTCCATTCTGAAGAGCTTGTTAGACCGCAGCAACCTGTGCCTCATATTCTACGACAGTTTCTTCGGGCTTCCCATCGAAGAAGTGAAATCCATAAAGGAACATCACAGGCTGCTTGAGGCACTACGCGCAAAGAACCCTGAGGATTGTGAGAGTGAAATGCGCAGTCAGATAAGGTCAGCGTTTGAGCACCTCAACCTGAATTACCTGAGGCTGAGGGAGATGCGGGCGAAAGAAACTTGGTGAAAAACGAACTGGAGGTGTCACCGGCGTGAAGACCATTCTTGTCCTTGGCGCAGGCAGAGTTGCCAGGCCGTGCGTACAATATCTTCTCAGAAACCCTGTATACCACCTGAAGATAGTGGATCGCGATCAGGAGAATGCCCAGAACGTGGCCGGTGGGCACCCAAGAGCAGAGTCCCTTTCGCTGGATGCGAGGGGGACGTTCTCGCTCATGCTGGAGGCTGACATCGTTGTCAACCTCCTCCCCGCTCATTTCCAGGCCGAAATCGCCGCGCTATGCCTGGAGGCCAGGAAGCCTATGGTAAGTGCGAGCTACCCTAGTGAAGGCACGCGTAGCCTCCATGAGGAGGCGGTGAGAGCCGGCATAGTGCTGATGTGTGAAATCGGGGTGGACCCCGGCATCGATCACATGCTGGCAGCGAAGGCCATCGACCGCGCAAAACGTGAAGGAGGGACCGTCACCGGCTTCAGGTCCTGCTGTGGCGCACTCCCTGCGCCTGAAGCGAACACCAATCCCTTTGGATACAAGTTCTCCTGGTCGCCTCATGACCTTCTTGAGGCATCCCGGCGACCAGCCAGGTACCTGGCTGGCGGGCTCGAGGTTAAGGTGCCGGGAGAAACGCTGCTGGAACACTACTCCCTGGAGTACGTGGAGGATCTGTGCTGGTTTGAAGTCTACCCTAACGGAGACGCCCTCCAGTACAAAGACCTTTACGGGATACAAGAGGTCAGGGAAATCTTCCGGGGGACATACCGCTACACCGGATGGTGTGAAACCCTATCCGCTTTGATCAGCCTTGGAATACTCCGCGGAGAGAGGATGGATCTCACCGGCATGACCTACGGGGACCTGTGCCGCAGCCTTCTTGGAGGGGGCAAGGCTTCGGATCTCGAGGAGCGCTTGGTTGCTCAGCTGTCGGTCCCGAGGCATTCAGCGGTTATGAAGAGGATACAGTGGCTTGGGCTTCTGGATGAGCGTGCCACCGGGAGAAAGGAAGGCTCAGTGAGAGAGGCTGTCACTGATTTACTCTTGGAGAGGCTTCGCTATGAGAAGACTGAACGGGACATGCTGGTCATGCAGATTGAGCTGGATGTGGAGGAAAAAGGCAGCACCCGAAAGAGGCTTGTCTCAACACTCGTGGATTACGGGGTCCCTGGCGGAGACAGCGCCATTGCCAGGACCACGGGGCTTCCGGTAGGGATCGTGTCGAGCCTCATCCTTGAGGGAAGGATCCGTGAGGCCGGGGTGCAGATCCCCATTCACCGGGCGATCTATGAGCCTGTGCTGGACGAACTTGAGGTCGAGGGATTGCGGTCCCGCAAAGAAGAGGCGGTGCTCAGCGGCTGACAACACGCTCCAAGGCAATGGCGCAGGAGGCAGGCACAAGATGAGGATTAGCTTCGTGAAGGGCCACATGGGCGGGAATACCATCGTGGTGCTCTGCGGCGATGAAGTCCCAAGGGAAACCGAAATAGAAGTCTCCCTGAGGGCCATGGGGCATACGTGCGTCAGCGGCCATGAGGCAGGGATTCTGTACGCTCCGGAGGGCCATGGAGACATCAAGGCAAAGATAGTGGGCTTTACCTCACGCAGGTTCATCAGCGCCTGCGGCGGCTTCACCCAGGTTCTTGGCAAGGCTCTTGTTGAGGCTGGGCTGGCTGAGAGATTTGGAATACCGGTCATCGAACCCGTCACGAAGGTGCATATCGAAACAGATGCTGGCCTGGTGGAGGTCGCTATAGAGGTCTCAGGGGGAAAGGCCGGAAAGGTCACAACCGATATGGGAGCATTCCTCTCAGAGTGCTACGACCTGGGAGTAGGGCCCGTCCGGCTGCCCGGTGTCAATGCAATGCGGGTGGGCAAATTCCTCGTACTGAATGCAGACGAGGTCAGAGCCGCGTGCCAAGAGGCGGATTTCGACAAGATGAACACGGCGGCGCTCGAAACACTCGTAAGGCTGCAGGAAGGCTTCAAGGCGATCACGGGCCAAGAAAACCTTGATTTTGCCCTCTATGACTGGCATCCCCGCCAGGGCGGGGACTTAAGGGCTGTTTACCCCCACAGCATTCCCTCAGGGCACGTAGAGCCTGCCTGTGGAACGGGTACGGTTGCCATTGGGGTCGCGTGCGCTGAATCAGGAGAGATGGACGATAGAGGAGTACCTGATGAGGGCCCTGCCATGCTCCGCTTCGAGACTGGAGGCGGGCCGAACCTGGCTGGACCAGAGGTAACGGAGCTATCAATGACTCTCCGGCGCGGGAGACCTGTAAAAGCCCGGTTCTCGCACTCTAAAGTGGAGGTGACGGCTGATGGCCGGATCTGGCTCTGAGCGTGACAAAGGGATCTTCATTGGAATACTGCGCTGGGAAAGCGGGCCGCAGGACCTTTCGCAGTTTGAGGCCATCCCCGGCCATTTCCTTCACCCTGATACGTTTGAGTTTCCGGTCCGCTTCGAGCGAGTTAAGGGGGCATCCTTTTCCACGGTCGTTGAGATGCCGAGCCCTGAGGTGCTCCAGGAGATGGTAAGGGCAGCAAAGGAGATGGAGAGGGATGGCATACGAGCTGTGACCACCAGCTGCGGCTTCAACGCAATTTTCCAGCACCACCTGGCGGCTGCCGTAAGGATCCCGGTATTCACGTCAAGCTTGCTCCAGGTCCCCATGGTGCACACCATGATAGACCCTGGCAAGGCAGTTGGGATCCTGACCGCAGACGAGCGCTTCCTCACGAAGGAACACTTGCAGGCAGTGGGTATAGACGAGAGGATCCCGGTATGCATTGCGGGGATCCAGGACACTGGTGTTTTCTCCCGAGTTCGCGATGAACCCGGTGCCACGGTTGACGTCGAGAGATTCCGGGCACAGGTTGTCGAGGTTGCCATGGAAAGAATCGTAAGGCATGACCCCAGTGTTGGCGCGATAGTCATTGAATGCACGGACTTGCCATCGTTCTCTCCCGATATCAGGAAAGCGGCAAGACTGCCGGTGTTTGACATCGTAACACTGACCAACTGGGTTTATTGGAGCCTCCATTGAGCCGGATGACCTCTTAGCATCATGACCCACAAGAGGAATACGAGTGGAAGGCTACCTCCGTCACCCAGTAGGTCCAGAAGCGCCCCTTCACGCAAGGTATACCTTGGATGCCTTTCTCTTTAGGAGGCCTGGGAAGAGAATCTAATGACTGCATGGAAGGGACTATCAGTCTCAAGGGGGTGATCGATGAAGAGGGAAATGTCGGTTCACGGCCTAGCGGTGCCGGACCACGCTTCTATTAGGAGGGATGGAATGTGGAAACGACTTTTGGCATCCTGTCCCTTTTGCCGCCCATTGTGGCTATCGGGCTGGCAATCTGGACCAAACAGGTCATCCTGAGTCTTTTCTTGGGCGTGTGGATAGGGGCAACCATGCTGGCTCATGGAAACCCCTGGGTGGGGGTGGTCGATTCCTTCAGGCACTTCCTTGTGCCTAACCTGGCGGATTCATGGAATGCATCGGTCATCGTGATGCTTGTGGTCCTGGGAGGCTTCGCGGCCCTCATAGAGAGGGGTGGCGGCGCGCATGCCTTTGCTGAAGCCATGCGGGAGCGCATTACCAGTCCTCGGAGCGCTCAGACGGTAACGTGGCTCGGCGGGCTTGCCATCTTCTTCAGCGATTCTACGAACCCGGTGGTTGTCGGTCCAATATTCCGGCCCATCACCGACAGGGTGCGCGTGTCCAGGGAGAAACTTGCCTACATCGTCGACTCTACTAGCGCCGCCGTCCCATGCCTCCTGCCCATAACCTCCTGGGGGGCCTACATAATGGGCCTGATAGGGACGGAGTTCCAGGAGGCCAATATCACGGAGAGCGTGTTTCTTGCGTTTACCAGGAGCATACCATTCCAGCTTTACACGATAGCAGCGATACTCATGGTACTGGTCATAGCCGCCACAAACCTGGAATACGGGCCGATGCGGCTTGCAGAGATGCGTGCTAGGCGTGAGGGCAAGCTCCTGAGAGACGGAGCCGAGCCCTTGCGGGATGAGATCGAGGTCAAGATCCCAGATGGCGCAAGGCCAACCGTGTGGAACATGTTTCTCCCAATCATCTGCCTTGTGATCTGCATCTTCGGCATGTTCCTCTGGACGGGAGGGTTCCCCGGGCGCGGCTTCTTCGAGGCATTCCCGCACGCCAGCACCATGCCTTCCTTGATAATGTCCTTCTTCGTAGCCGGTGTCGTAGCCTTCATAATGGGCGTGAAAAGCGGGGTGTTCACCTTCAAGACCGGGATCCGCAACTGGATGGAAGGCGTTCGCGGCATGATGGATGCCATGGTTATCCTGGTACTTGCATGGGGGATAGGCAGCGTGTGCAAAGGAGTCGGCACGGCCCCGTACATCGTGGGGATAGCTGAGGGCGCGCTTTCACCCCACCTGCTCTACCTTTTGATCTTCCTAGCAGCCGCGGCAACGGCCTTCTCGACCGGTACCTCCTGGGGAACGTTTGCCATATTCATGCCGATCGCCATACCCCTGGCCCTGGCCCTGGATGTATCCATATACCCGGCGATCGGCGCGGCCCTAAGCGGGGGAATCTTCGGAGACCACAGCTCCCCCGTCTCAGACACGACCATCCTGTCCTCGATCGGGTCTACCTGCGATCATATAGATCACGTGACAACACAGCTGCCTTACGCGCTGACTGCTGCACTGGCAGCCGGGGTCGGGTATATCGTAGCTGGCTTTGCGCCCAGCGGCCCCCTTGCTCTTAGCATCACGCTGGCAGTGCTGGCTGGAGCCATACTCGCCATATCCAAAGCCACGGGCAGGCCTCTTCTCTTGGAGGAAAAACCGGGCAGCAGCACCGGAGACTGAGTACGAAGTGGGGGGAGGGCTTGCCGCCTCCCCCCGCCTGCTAAACGAGGGGGTTTCCGATGGATCTTATTGTCCTGGGTGGGGCGGGCTTGATCGGGTCCGAGGTGGTCAGGGATCTGGCAGCTACAAGTACGTTTTCCCGTGTGGTGGTAGCCGATGCTGACATGTCAAGAGCCGAAAGCCTGGTATCCTCCCTTGAAGACAGCAGGTTCAGGGCTTTTCCCCTGGAGGTGGAGGACGAGAGGGCCCTTCTCCGGCTAATCGGGGAATTCCCACTGGTGTGCAACTGCCTCCCCTTCAAGTACGATACCTACGTCACGGAAATGGCCTTGAAAGCCGGCGTGAACGGGATTGACATCGGGGCCACAGCCGAGCAGCTAAAAATGCATGAACGGTTCGAGGAAGCTGGCCTTACCTTCGTGGTGTGCTGCGGGATCTCACCCGGCGTCACCAACATGATAGCCCGGTATGCCCTGGATCGCTGTGATGAGTTGCGTGACGTGCACATCGCCTTTGCCTCCTACAGGGCCCTCGCGACTGCTCCGGGGCTCGTCCATACCACCACGTGGGAGGTGGATCCCCAGGAGACAGGGAGAATGTACCTGAAGGACGGGCAGTACCACAGGGTCCCCCCATTTTCGGGGCCTAAGACTGTGCACTTTCCGCACCCGATAGGGCCTCAGGAGACCTACTACGTGCCCCATTCAGAAGTCTTCACGATACCACGCTCTTTCCCGTCGGTCAGGAGTGTGAGCGTGAGGGGAACCTGGACACCGAAAGTACGTTCTTACCTTCGGTTTCTTCACGAGTTCGGGTTCTTCACCGCCGGAAAGGTCAGGGTCGGGGATGCAATGATCGAGCCCATGGAGTTCATGGAGCGATTCGTGTTTTCCAGCAAAGTCCTGGCTGAGGAGGAGATATGGGGATTCGGGCTCGTTGTGGAAATCCAGGCCATGCAGGGCGGGCAGCCCCTCACTCTCTCGTTTTACACAACGCACCCGCCCGAGGATGCCTGGGGAATACCTGGAGCGTATTCGAAGAACACTGGACTCCCCATGTCTGTGGGCACCCAGATGCTGGCAGCCGGTGTAAGCACCCGGGGTGTCGTATCGCCGGATATGTGTTTTGAAGCCTCGTTCTTCTTTAACGAATTGAAGAAGCGGGGCTTGGTGCTCAATGAGCGCTCAGGCCATCTTGACCTTGAACCCTAGGACCACGGCGCTTCTTTCCGGGATACACTCGGGGACTACTTCCGGGCGAAGTAAAAGCGGTGAAAGAGTATTTCCTCTTTGGGGGATCTGGGGAGGAATCACGATGGAAGTAACCGGCGAGAAATGGTTTCCGTCTCATGATACGTTTATTGAGGATATGGGGGATTTGTGGGGTGACTGGGGCGTCACGTCGGAGGTTGAGCCCCTCCGGGCAGTACTCCTTCACCGGCCGGGGGCTGAGATCGAGGGCATAGGCGACCCCATCGCGTACAGGTGGCGAGAGGCCATGGACCCCCATCTGGCGCGGAAGCAGCACGATGAGATGGCCGCTCTCTACAGAAGCCACGGCGTTGACGTCTACTACGCCGGGGAAACGCGCAGGGACCGGCCGAACGCCTTGTTCGTCAGAGACCTAATGTTCATGACACGAGAGGGTGCTATCATCGGCAGGCCGGCCATGGCAGCAAGACGCGGGGAGGAAAGGTATGTGGCGCGCGCGCTCGCGGAACACGGTGTGCCAATACTGAAGACTGTAAATGCCGACGGTATTTTCGAGGGCGCATGCTGCATGTGGATCGACCCGGAAACGGTACTGCTAGGAACAGGCTCCCGGTGTAATTCGTCTGGTGCCAGGCAGGTGGAATATGAGCTGAGAAACATGGGCGTTGAGCACGTAATCCCTTTTCAGATACCGTACGGGCAGGCTCATATAGACGGCGTGATGAACATGGTGGACAGGAATACCGCAATGATCTTCCCGTGGCAGACACCTTACGACGTTATTGCCGCCTTGAGAGACAGGGGGTTCCGGATACTGGAGGCATCGGATATTGACGAGGTTAAGAATACCTTTGCCTTGAACTTCGTGGCACTAAAACCAAGCACGCTCTTAATGCCCTCGGGCAATCCCAAGACCAGAACCATCCTGCAGGATGCAGGAGTGGAAGTGATCGAGCTTGATGTTTCGGAATTGCTCAAGGGGTTGGGAGGCATCCATTGTATGACCGGTTTTTTGCGCCGGGGCTGATTCATCTTTTCCCTCGCGCAATTGCCGGGCCCCAATTGTGCCCGGACTGGGGGTTCCTGCAGTGAAGAAGAGAGTCTTGCTTCTCGGTTTGGGAATGCAGGGCAAGGCTGCGCTTCATGACCTGGCCAAGTGCGACGCGGTTTCGGAAATAGTCGTGGCTGACAGGCTCCAGGCCCTGGAGGATGGCATGTTGCAGGTTCACTCTCCGAAAATCACAGGGATCGTTGCCGACGCCCGTGACGGCGCGCATATATCCAGGTTAATGGCGGGCGCGGATGCCGTCCTGGATTTGCTTCCCTCGGAGTTCGCTTACCCATTGGCTGAGCTTGCGGTTAAAACAGGAGTCCATCTCGTTAACGCCTCCTACCTAACGGACCCAGGCGAAGAGGATGCCTCCAGGCTAGAAGCCGCCAGGGAGCGCCTTCACCAGCTGGACCTTGATGCAGGGGAAAAAGGGGTATGCGTTCTCCCCGAATTTGGCATGGATCCCGGGATAGACCTCATACTGTGCCACCAAGCGGCCAGGGACCTCGATGAGGTTCACGAACTCGATTCCTACGGAGCGGGTTTCCCTGAGATCGACGCGGCGGGGAATCCTTTGAAATACAAGTTCACATGGTCCGTCAAAGGCGTCTTCAAATCCTACTTCAGGCCAGCGCGCTTCTTGCGTGACGGGAGAGTCATCCGTATCCCGGCGGTGGAGATGTTTTCCCCTCACAACACTCACATGCTTTATCTCGAGGAACTCGGCCATCCTCTTGAGTGTTTCCCGAACGGTAATTCCGCCCGGTACGTCCATGCGCTTGGCATCGAGAAGACCGTCAGAACGATGGGCCGGTACATATGCCGCTGGCCAGGTCATGGCCAATTCTGGGACACTATGGCCAGGTGTGGTTTTCTGGGGGATACACCTTTGAAAGTGGGAGAAAGCGAGGTGTCGCCCGCAGACTTCCTCGCAAGCCTGTTGGGCAGCCAGGAGCAGTTCTGGTATGCGGAACGCGAGCGGGATGTTGCCTTGATCCGCGCAGATGCCCGTGGGGTCAAGAACGGGCAGCGCGTGAGAACCGTATACCAGGTTATCGACAGGAGAGACCTGGCAACAGGGTTTACCGCCATGGCACGCACAACGGCATTCACTGCAAGCATTGGGGTGCAGATGATACTGAGCGGCATGTTTAAACCGGGCATAGTCTCTCACAAAGATGTCCCGTTCAACCTCTTCGAGGAGAGCCTTTCTGCGCGCGGCATCAAACTGACACATACCGGGGGGCACTGGCCCATAACTGGCGACGTGAAAAGATGATCCTGAGGGTATTCCCCCCAGCCAGCGCCCCCTGTATCACACATATCAAAGGCCTGCAAACCCTCCTTTGCCAAAAAAGGCCCGCCGAAAGAGTCAGGCGGGTATTGTATGGAGGAAGGTACAGATCAGAGAAACTCCACCCGCAAGCCTTCCAGCAGGACCCTGTTTCCGTCAACCAACACTCCGCCATACACTCGTACCCTGGCGTTAATCCTCCTCGGCACGGTGAGACCTGCGGGGGCCAGATCCACCACGATGCCCTCCCTTTCACCGGCCGATACCATATAAAACCAGCAGCCGCTGCCGCAGACCAGCGAAATCTTACCCTCTACGACCAGCATTTGCCCGGAGTATGCCCCAGGATCGGCCAGGATCTCTCCGATCCGTGCCGCCCGGGCCTCAGCTGGCGCCTCCGCACCGAACACTTCTTCTTGCGAAAGTAGGCCCCTGAAGAAGTAGTAGCCCGTAAACACCGCAAACAAAAGCACAAAGACGATTACTCCCTTTCCCATTGTTCACATTCACCTCTTATCCTTCCGTCACGTATCGTGATGGTACGCTCCGCCTGGCGGGCAAGATCACTGTTGTGAGTGACCATGATCACCGTAATTCCGCCTGCGTTCAGCTGCCTGAAGAGTTCCATCACCCTGTCTGCGTTGGCCGAATCCAGGTTTCCCGTGGGCTCATCAGCAAGCAGGAGTCTTGGGTTGTTCACCAGGGCCCGTGCAATGGCGACTCTCTGCATCTCACCCCCGCTCAGCTCCCGGGGCAGATGTCCCTGCCTGTGCCTGAGACCCACCATATCCAGCACTTCTATCACGGGGTTTCTGTCACGCGCTCTCCCGAACAGAAGCGGGAGCTCGACGTTTTCCTTCACAGTCAGCGTAGATAAGAGGAAGAACTGCTGGAACACAAAGCCGATGCCCTGCCTTCTGATGTGCCCGAGTGCTCTCTCGCTTAGCTGGGCCGTCTGCTTTCCGTCAAAAATGTAGCTGCCTGAAGAGGGTGTATCGAGGCATCCGATGAGGTTTAGAAGACTTGTCTTACCAGAACCCGAAGGGCCCATCACGGAGATGAACTCGCCCTCATCCACGCGCAGATCTACCTCGTGCAGCGCGCGCACGACTTCGCTGCCCCGCTTATAGTACTTGTTCATCTTCTCACAGAGGATCAGAGCGCTCACATCATTCACTCCTTATCGCTTCCATGGGACTTATCACAGCGGCACGATATGCTGGAAACGCGCCTGCCACGATCCCAAGGAGTATGGATAGAGCGATGCTAAAGGCTGCGATGCGCCAGTCTGCGACGATCAGGCTGCCGGATGGTACAAAAGGCAGCAACGCCTGGGCGGCTCCCTCAAGGAGCCTTCCCCCGCTGATGGCCCCTGCGACCCCGAGCGCCCCACCCGCCAGCGAAAGCAGCAAGCTCTCAAGCCAAATCAGCGCGAAGATATCTGCCGCCGAACCGCCCACGGCCTTCATCATCCCTATCTCCCGCGTGCGCTCAAATACCGACATGAGAATGGTGTTGGCCACCCCGATTGCGCTTATGAATATGGCGACTACAACAATTGTGGTTACCATGGCCTGCGCCTGGGTCATGAGCGTCTCCACCGTTCCGAGCACCTGTGTCATGGTAACAGCCTGAACGTCCGGTAGCGACTCTACCTGCGTTACCACGTCCTCGGTCCTGGTTATGTCATGCACCTGTATTGCGATGGACGTAAGCTTATCCTCGGCATCAAAAATCTGCTGGGCGGTAAGAAGAGGCATGTATACGAACTGGTCATCCTGGGAACCGGTTCGCTCAAGCAGGCCTACGACCCGAAACTCCCTGTCTATGCCAGGGATGGCCAGCGCATCCCCCAGCCTTATCCCGAGCGTTTCCGCCATGTCCACAGGCAGGATAACACTATCGTCCCTAAGCTGCCTGTCGCCTCTCACTACCCACCAGGGCTTTAAGGCGAACACATCTTCGTCCACGCCGTAGATCACCGTCACCTTCCCGTGCTCGAGGGCCTTCTGGTTCATGAACATCCCCACCGCCCGGGCAACGCCTGGCATCTCCCGGATGCGCAGAAGGTCCTCCCGAGTCAGGTAATCCGTAATAGTACCGCCGTGGACGATCATGGCTGTGGCTTCATAGGGACACCCCTTGGCAATCGCCAGCATGTGGGCTCCCATGTTGCCGACTTCCCTGCGCAGGCCTGCCTGGTAACCCTTGTTGAAGGCCAGGAAGCTGTAAAGCATGAAGATACCGGTGGCGATGGCCAGGATCGTGAGCAGGGAGCGAATCCTGTGGCGCAGCAGATTCTTGGATGCCACCGAGAAAAATCCCATCCCTATCGTCTCCTCTCAATGTCCTACGAAACGTAGTAGTTTTGGGCAAAACAAAATACTCCTAGCAGAGAACGAACAACAAGCCAAGCGTAAGACCAAAGACAGGCGGCACCAGCAGCATGTAGCGACAGCGGTGCCGGGCGCCATCGTCAAGTAGACGCCTGACCCGGGCCACAGGTCCGGCTGGCCGGACTAGGTAGCTTTCGGCAGGGCGCAGCTGGGCGCAGTACTTGAGCCCGTGCGTCCTCTTCATCACCCTGATGATGGCCAAGGCGAGCGCATCGTGAAATCCTGTGCGCGATGCAGCCAGCGCGTCGGCCGCCTCCTCCCTTGCCTGGCTGAAGCGTGCGTACGCCAGGTGAGTAAACGGAGAGAAGAACGCGAGTTCCTTAAATAAAAGTGCCAGGTTCAGGGCGTTGTCGCCTCCGACTATGTGCGCCGCCTCGTGGGCGAGCACTGCCTGCAGCTCCTGGTCATCCAAGATCTCCAAGAGCCCACGTGACAGGTATATCACAGGTCTTGTATACCCCTTCACGTAAGCCAGCGGGTATATGGTATCAAGGAGGAAGACCCCCGGCTCCCGTTGAAGACCGAGGCGTCCAATGAGCATCCGGACCCGGGCGTACGCCTGCGGGTCCGCCCATGGCGCTGCGCTGCGCCCCGGAGCCTTCAGCCGGTGCCACCTAAAGAGAAGATACCCGGAAAAAAGAAGCGAAGTAATAGTTCCAAGCAACAGCCAGTACCTGGCGGCCAGCACGCAGATGAGTGCCTGGGTGACTGTGCCATTTACCCGGCATGTGTATGCAGCGTGCATGAGGTATCTGATATAGGTGACAAAGGGAAGAAAAAGCGTGCCCGCGTAAAGCCACACCCTGGTCCGCGGGCCGGGGGAAAAGAGCTTGTCAAAGCCTACCGCCACACCGAGTGAAAGCGCGCTGGCCAGCAGCAGGTAGATGATATATGGTGCAAGAAAAGACTCAAGGAAGATCACACTTACTGCCTCCGTTTTTGCCTGATGATTTCCTCAAGTTCAGAAAGGGCCTTTTCGTCGGCCTCGCCCAGCCGGTCTACAAAATGGGAAATGACCTTATCCCTGTGGCTAAAAAGCAACGAATCCATGACCTCCCCAACTACTTTGTCCAGGTACTGCTCCCTTCCCATGGACGGTACGTAGATATACGCTTTACCTCTTTGCCTACGGGAAAGCAGGCCCTTGTCAGAAAGCCGGGACATCACCGTCATCACTGTGGTGTAGGCAAGTTCCTTGTCAAGCCGCATACGTTCGTAGACGTCCCTGACAGAGCACTCGCCCATCTGCCACATTGTCTCCATGACGTCCGCTTCCAGGTCGCCGAGCACCCGGCGAAGCCCCTCTCTTTGCGGTTTGAAGTCGGGGATGAAAGGTCTTGTCAACCTTTACTACCTGCCTTTCGTTAGCAAATCCCACAGTGATTACTATGGCGGATAGTAATCACATGATACTTCATCTTCAGCATGTCGTCAACGATCCGGCTTGCATCAATAGAGGGTTTGTAGGACCTGGGCATTTCCGGGTCCGTTTGAGGAAGGGGTAGCCAAATCGGGTGCAGCGGGCGATCTGCGTGATGGGCTGGGATTTCGTGGTATTTCCCCCTGTTCCTGACCACCGGCCACGATGAGAACCTCATTTAGCCGGGGGCAGGGGCGAGTACATAGATTGGGGCTTTCAGCAGCGGGAGGCAGGTCAATACTCTCAACGCCACCCCCGTGAAGCCCTTTGCATTCTTCAGGTTTCTCAGGACAAAGAGCCTTAGTAGGTTTTAGGCTATCGCCATCAGGGCCATATGGCAGGTACGGCGATAATCTGAAGGGGGCTATGAGAGAGATCGGTACTCCACTCCCTCATACTGCCAGCATCTCTCGCCCAGTTTTAGTCCGCACAGCCAGGCACTTCAAGGACCTAGTGTTTCGCCATTTTCCCCTGTAGAACGCGTTTCGATATTTCCAGACCCACGACTGCACCGCCGAGGGCGAGCCCGTATATGAGGGTACTCATGGCAAAGAACAGGCCAACGCCAATCGTTCTAAATAGCAGATTACCGGTGAAGTAATTGGAGACTATCAATGACAGCCAGAAACCCCATAATGGATAGAAGGCCGCAGAAAACCATATCTTGAATGGCGAGTCTGAGGTTCCCGGAAGCAGGCGGCTGCTCAGATGAGAAAGTATGCCCGCTGACAGGATCGCTAATCCCATGAACGGCGTGAATACGATAAGAATACCTCCAAAGACCAGGCTTATAAGCGCCATGGTCCATGAGCTCTTAAGGCGCTTTAGCCCTATGGCCATTATCAAGGAAAGGTACGGAGCCATGAGGACAAACTTGCCTCCGGGGAGTGGTATGGCCCTGCTTAGGAGGTACAGAATGTAACCCCCCGCCACCAGAACCGCTGCCAACAGGCTGATAAACGTTATGTCTTGCGTCCTCATGTCTAAACCCATCGCCCTCTCGTCTCGCAGATCCTGTTGAGACTTGGCTCAAGCATGGCCCTGTCTGTGACGAATGGATCGAGCAGTCCAGTCGCTTCTTCCACCCAGGATGGCAGGATCCCTTCCTCACCCCGTCCATGAGAGCACAGTAATTCCGTGGAAGCACGCAGGCTCTTAGGCGTTCCAGGTCCAATGCAGGCAGGAGTTTCAGAGGGAGGCGCCGGTGACCATCTCTTCGCGGCGCGAGATGATAGATAGATTCATCTTCAATTTGTGCGCCAGCGCCTACTACTTCGAACCTGGCTTTTCCGGGTTCTATCAGCCACCATGGTGTCTTCCCGTCTTGTGAGAACCTGCCGGCCGCCATCGTATCACCTCATAAGAACCCGCCCAACACCTGATCCCCACGATACTTTCCTTCAAGTTCAAAAGACGTGTGCCAATCTCTTCCTTTCACCTCACTATTCCTCTTTACTTTCCCGCTCGCCAGGTGGTACTCTGGTCAAGGGTGGCATTTGTGTTTCCTCTGGCCAGTTTCCAGGAGCCAAGGCGAAGTGGCCTGCTCTTGGGCAGTGATGCTGCCAGCGTTGCGGGAGAAATCAGGTACGCCCCGCGAGACAGACTGTGAAGGTGGTACTTCATGGATCTAAGAATACCCGGAGAGGCCGGCGTCGTTGTCATAAGCTTGAAGACACCATTGATCCTGCCCAGCGACGATATCCGTGGGATTGCCGTGTCTGCAGTTGAGGGTATCGTGGAAGACGGCGACATAATCTGTGTTACGGAATCGGTCCTGGCACGTTCCCAGAACAGATACATCACATGTGATGAGCTGGCTCAGGCCTTAATATCCCAGTTGAAACTGTGCGGGGGCGACAGGCTGGCTGTAATCAGTCCAATTGTCAGCAGGAACCGTTTTGCCTTAATCCTCCGGGCGATAGCCAAGGCCACGCGTGGAGGATATGTAGTGGTCCAGCTTTCGATACCCGCCGACGAAGTGGGAAACCAGGTCTTGGATGAAGACTTCACTACCAAGCGCTTGCGATTCAAGGGGATCTTCAACAGCCTGCAACAGATACGAGGCAACACTCCTCACATGAATGTCCTCATCCGGGAATTGCTGGCGGCCCTTAAACTGCAGGAAATCGGGTACGATATTAGCGCCATCCGGAAGATAACCGGGCAGGGAGTAGGTGACTTAACACTCCAGGCTCCCGATGGTCGCAGTATGATCGCTGAAGTGAGTTTTGAGAACCTCAGCAAGACATCGCGCAGGGCTCTGAGCATCAAGAATGATGTCCAAAGCGATGGGACCCTGGCCATAACGGTAGATTTGGAGAGGCAGAAAGTGACCATCGTGGATGCTGAGGCCTATCTAGCATCTGGGATGGAAAAGTCTCTCATAGCTGAACTGTCCTATTCAACCCAGGTGGGGATCTATCAAGACCCGGACTGCATTTACTCGGAGGAGGTGCAAAACCGCAGCTTTGTCCATCCCATTACGAAGATGGATTACCCTGGCATGTACCTTGACCTGATTCGGCAGGAAAACGCGAATGGCGAGATCCTTTTCACGAATAATCCTCTCAAGGTCTTCGACGCGGGCGTTGTCGATGGAGTCATTATCGGTGCTGTTCACAAGCGTAACCAGCTTAAAGACCTGTTTGGCTCCTTTGGCACCAAGACTCCCGTACTGACAATTCAGGATCTCGGACCTGGACCGTGGGGGGTCATAGGTTCTAATGCGTCCGACCTGGAGAAAGGAATACTGAAGCTGTTGCCGGATAACGCCGATGTCGCAGCAGACAGCATAAAAGAAAGCGTGAAGCAGGATACCGGGAGGGAGGTTGAGGTACTGATCTTTGGAGACGGCGCGTATAAGGACCCTGATACCGGGATATATGAGCTGGCTGATCCGCATCCTTGCATAGGATGTAGTTCCGGCCTCAGAAGCGCTGCCCTGAGGACCGGGACGAAACTGAAACTCCAGGTAGAAACGTGGTTTCGCCAGGGCTACTCCCGGGAACAGATGGCACATCTTCTCCAGAACAAGGAGAGCAACATCTCTCGAGAGACCCTGGGCACCACTCCCCGGAGCGTCACCAGCATACTTGGCACGCTGGCCGACCTGGCTGCTGGGTCTGCTGATGCGGGGACTCCAATAGTGCTTGTGAGGAATTTCGTATACTAGATTCGCCCGAAACGGGACAGTCTGGCTAGGCAGGCATGAAAAAGCGCCCCCTGTTCTAGACGGGCCATGACCACTCAGGCTGCACCATCACGGCGCTTCCCAAGCGCCGTTTCTTTCTTTGATTCGCCGGGCACGGCGTCGTCGCGCACCACTACGCGGGGTCTTGACCAAGTCTGCTCGATGGCGTCGTTCAGGCCGAAGTCGCTGGCGATCCAGCCGAAGAGCGCCTCCTCGCTGCTCTTTTTGCCCGGCGGTGTGAAGGGCATAGCGGAAGAGTCGTAGCAGGTGAGGATGCCCCGCGAACGGCGCAGCTGGTCCAGCGCACAGATCCAGACCGTGGCCCCCCCGGCGCTGTCTTTCATATCCCGGCTGCGCAGGTATTTAGGTATAGCCTCAATGCTCTTGGCGTCACGCGTGTCCACGCTGCGCCGTTTTTTGATCTGCTCCTCGCTGCCCCAGGCCAGCGCGTGCCAGCTGCGCACCAGCACCTTGCCCTGGCGTAGCTTGTCCTGGGCCGGGGGTACGATGTTGAATGCCTCGTAGTAATTGCCGATACCGGCGGGTTCCAGCATCGCCAGCCAGCTCTTCACTGCGAGCCTGGGTGCAATCACCCAGCACGTTTTGTCGAACTGCGGATAAGTAACCTGGTTCAGGATGTGCCAGGTGACCACCATGGCCATGACGGTGGTCTTGCCCGAGCCGGTGGCCATCTTGCAGCATTGGCGTGTAAACTCTCCGCCGTCGCCGAGAATCTCGATTCCAACGCGGCCGGCCCGGCGCGACTCGCTCAGCCACATCAGCGTTTCCACCGCCTCTAGCGGAAGAAGAAGCGTCGGCTTTCGAACTCCTCCGGGTCGCGCCAGTGCTCCAGTAACCGCTCGGTGGTGCCGGTGACGCCGGGGTAGCCTGCCTTGCGCCAGGCTCTTACGCGCGGGTGGACCTGGTTAACCAGCGGGTTCCACAAAAATGCCGGGATCGTTAAGCCTTGGAGTCGCCCGAGGCCACCACGTAGCCCGCCGGGCCGCGGACCTCCACCAGGTCGAAGGTCCGCGTCTCGCGCTCGCAGCACCAGTGCCTTGCCGGTTCATCGTAGGGCAAGTTGATGATCAGCCGGTCGATGGTTGTTCTGGCCATCAAGATTCCTCCACTGACATCGCAGAACTCAAGAGTGAAACCAAAGCAGGCAGGTCCTCCCGGATGGTCTGCCACAGGATGTCAAGGTTAATGTCAAAGTAAGCGTGTACCAGCCGGTGGCGCATACCGATGATGTCTTCCCATGGTATTTCAGGCAGGTTCTCTCGCGTTTCCGGCGATAACCGGTAAGCGGCTTCGCTGGTTATTTCCACTTCTTCACCAACGACAGGGCAAGCTGACGGTCGGTGTCAAGATCGCTGCGGTCCCGCCCCTGGATAAAGGTTATGGCCTCCTAGGCCGCATCCAGCATATGCCGTAAACGAATGGCCTCACTCTTGCGCATACTGCACCTCAGCTTCCTCGATCACACTTTGCCGAAAATACCGGCTCAGATCCTCCGGCGTGTGCAAGTCTACCTTGCGCCCGTTAAAGAGAAGCGACAGTTCTCTTTCCAAACGGGCTATCCCCAGGAGGCCGGGTATACGATCAGGCACGAATTCTACCAGAACGTCTATATCGCTATCCGGGCGAAAATCACCACGCAGCGCAGAGCCAAAGATTGCTAACCGCCGGATGCCGTGTTCCAAGCAGAACTCAGCAATACTCTCGCGGGAAACTGTTAGACTTGGATTCATTGCTAACTTCTCACCACCTTTAAGATCATGCCCCGGTCGTCCACGATCTTGACGGCGATGCGCTTGTGATCTCCCGGCGCGAAGGGGAGCGAGACCGTCCCCCGGTAGACCTCCAGCAACTCCTCGTCGATTTCGGCCTTGAGGCTCTTCGCCAGCCGTGCCCACCCTTCCTTCTCCCCGGCCATCGGGAAGAACACCTGGCGTAGATACAGACTACGCCCGTTGTAATCGGTATCCAGCAGCCAGACGGCGATCTAGTCCGCGCCACCCGGTTCGATGCGACCGGTCTTGGTGTTATAGTAGTCGAAGCCGTGCACCGATAGGCGGTATTAGCCATCCGGGAGGCGCTCCACTGCCACGTCCGGGTGGCCATCAGCCAGAAGAACTCGTTGCTGGCCCGTTTTTTCCTCCAGGTCATCGGTCAAGAGGTCGGCATTCATCTGTTGCTTTCAGCAGGGTGACACCCGGCCAATGGGTTTCGTCAATGTCCTTTGCCGCGTCCGGTCGAACTGAAACGCGGCGAAGACGATGATCTTGGGCCGGAGAACCGGGGTTTACCCCTAAGCGGCCACACGGCCACGCACGATTTCCAGCTCCTCGCCGCGGGGGGTTGCATTAACCTGCTAAATCCCTATATAGAGGGGAGGCGACAGAGGACCATGCACACCAAGCCCATCGAGGACCCGCGCCTTTTCAACAGTACCCCGGGGGGGATCTGCCCGGCAAAAGAAAACCTATGCCCTCCGCACCTCCTCGGAACGCTGCTTCAAGCACGTCAAGATAGGCCGCGAAATCGAACGCTTCATCTTAAGGAGTATCAGGGCCTGGGCCTGGCACACCCACCTCATCGCAATGAACACCATCCCTCCATCCTTACCCTGCTACTCGGTAGACCGCCTGCGAAACTGAATGCATCCTCTACACGCCCGGCATGATGGGGGCATTGTTGCCCTATACTCATTTTTGTGGTGCGCACCCGCTCAAGGCCCTGGCTGTTCCTAGAAGCCGCCTTTTCAATCACCTTACCGCAATTCATTCGTAAAATCACTCGCTCCCCCCATGCCCGGTTTTTCCCAGGTAGTCCCTGGCGGCTTCTGGGAAGACTCTCTATTCCCACTGACCACAAGGGTTTTCTCTTCTTTGTCGTATTGTATCCAGACATCCAAGGCTGAACAGTCATGGCTTTTCTTAGGTTTTTATTCAGATGCTGGTGCTTAACCGGCAACTGGGGTGGATACCATGTGGGAGGGTCCACTGTGCATCAGGGACCTGGCTTTCGCTTGGCATTTTAGCCACCTGCTCTTATAGGCCTCTCAGCCCAGCACTCACCCCTGCCGAGCACCGAGGAGCGAATTCTGGGTTTAGATTAGCCGCCAGATACGCTCTGGCATGACCGCCCCGCGACCCGGTTCAGATCATCGGTCCTGGACGCGCACCGTCATTCATAGGATGGCTGCTTTTGGTTCTCAACCTTGCGGTTTCTTCTTCCATGACTGTCCAGGTTTCCGTATTCACAGCCACACCATAACGCTCCCGAGCCCTTTCGGAGGATATTAACCCCTCTCTCACGTCCCACAGGACTGACTTCGGATCCCTCCTGAGGGGGTCACCGTAACCTCCCCCACCTGCAGTTTTCAAGATTAGCTTGCTTCCTGAGGAAACGGTAGTAGTGATCTTAGTGGGTAGTATCCTCTCTCTTCCCTGCACCAGCCAGCACTCGGAACCTTCTCCCGGCTTCCCTCCTTGTAGTCCCCACGGTCTAGTCTTTCTCCGTTCCGTGCTTAGGGTTATTCCCGTCTCTTCTCCCAGGACCACGATCTCCCTGGTGAGCCCGAGGCCTCCCCTGAAGGCACCCGGGCCTTCTGAATCAGGCACCAAGCCGTAACGTTCCACTCGCAACGGGTAGGTCATTTCGATCACTTCCGTGGGGGCGTTCCTGGTGTTGGTCATGTTGGTATGAACGCCATCCATACCATCCTGATCCCACAGGGCCCCCTGCCCGCCTCCATAGGTCTCCACATAGGAGAAGTAGGTATTGGTCCCCGGCACCAGCCCCCCGATAGTAAAGAGGCTCATGCTCCCTGTAGAGGCAGCTGTCACCCTTTCCGGCACCGCCAGGGCAAGAGCTCCCAGCACCACATCAGCTATGCGCTGCGCGGTATTGATGTTGGCGTTGGATACTGCTGCCGGGAAGCGAGGGTTCACCAGGGTGCCTTCAGGGGTGGTCACCTTCACAGGCTTGTAGCTTCCTTCGCTAGAAGGGAGGTCAGGGTCGGCCACGCACTTGATGGCGTAATAAACACTGGCAAGGGTGACAGCGCGAGTACAATTCACGGAGCCCTTCACCTGCGGGCTGGTACCCGTGAAATCTACGTGGACGTTCCCTCCCTCTATCGTCACAGCCACCTTAATTGGGATGAGGTCATCCGAAAACCCATCCCCCTCGAGGTAGTCCTCAAACCTGTAGGTCCCTCGAGGAAGCTGCTCCAGCATGGCCAGCATTCTCCGCTCCGAATAGTTGATGATCTCCTCCATGTAACGGAGCACCTGGCTGGCTCCGTACCGGTCCACTATCTCGAGAACTCGCCTCTCACCCACATTGTTCGCCGCCATCTGAGCCTGGAAATCGCCTCTGGTCTCCTGGCTGGTCCTGACGTTGCTGGATATGAGGTTCAGGATCTCTTCTTTCACCTCTCCCCCCTCCCGCAGCTTGATAGGGGGAATCCTCAAACCCTCCTGAAAGATCTCGCTGGAACTGGCGGGCATTCCTCCTGGCGAAATGCCGCCTATGTCCACATGGTGAGCCAGGTTGGCCAGGAGGGCGACAAGTGTTCCTTCTTTGTAGACCGGGGTTATCATGCATATGTCGGGAAGGTGAGACCCACTTATGTACGGGTCGTTTATTATCACGGCGTCGCCCGGACCCAGCCTCTCGGGGGGATGCCGCCGGAGCACTTCTTTGACGACAGTGGGCATGAGCCCGAGGTGAAGGGGAATGTGCTCCGCCTGAGCGACGAGGGAGCCTTCCGGCGTATAAATAGCAGTGGAACAGTCCCTCCTGTCTTTAATGTTGGTAGAGAGTGCCGTCCTTATCAGGGCTGCCCCCATCTCTTCCGCTACAGACTGGAAGGCGTTCCTCATGACCTCGAGTGTAACTGGGTCAATGCTCATTGAGCAGCCTCCTCGCCTTGTCTAATCACTAGATTGCCGTGTTGGTCAGAGGCAGCCCATTGGCCCGGGAACACCACGATTGTAGAATCCATCTGTTCTATGATAGCAGGCCCTCTCAGGAAGTACCCCGCATCGATATGATCCCTCGGGAACACCGGAACCATGATCTCCTCCCCGTCAAAGATGACCTTTCTCTCCCCAGAACCCACCTTTTCCTCCTTCAGCCTACGGCGGTGGCCTGTCACTTGGAACTCCGGAAGCCTCCCGAAGGCGGTTAGACGCAGGTTGACCAGTTCCACCGGTTCCCTGGGGAGGCTGTACCCGTACTGCCGCTGGTGAGACCCGTGATGCAGAGAGGCCATCTCCTGAAGGGAGCCCTCTTCCAAGATCGATCGGCTGATGGGCACGTTCAGCTCATAGGCCTGCCCCGCATACCTGGTGTCGGCGCTCATCAGCAGCTGCATATCACTCCCCCTGAAGCCCTCTCTCTCCAGTTGGGCACGCGCCTGGCCTTCCAACCCCTGGTACTCTGACCGAAGGTCCGAGGCAGAAAGCGATTCCACCTTCCCTACCACCGTGCGTACGAAGTCATGGCGGACATCAGCCACTAGCATGCCCATGGCGGAGGTGACACCCGGGTGGGGAGGCACGATTACCTCGGGTATGCCCAGCTCCTGAGCCAGCTGGGCCCCGTGCACCGGGCCCGCCCCACCGAAGACTACCAGTGAGAACTGCCTGACATCATATCCCTTCTCAACGGAGACGACCCTTATGCCCCTTACCATGTTGGCGTTGACCACCCTAATGATTCCCTCGGCCGCCTGCAATGGGGTCATTCCCGCAGGTGCGGCGATCTGGCTTTCCACGGCCCGGAAGGCTAGAGCCCTCTCCAGGGGCATGCGGCCGCCCAGCAGGTATTCGGGATTCAGTCTTCCTAGCACTACGTTGGCGTCAGTTACGGTAACCGCCTGGCCACCCTGGCCGTAGCAGACGGGCCCGGGCTCGGCGCCAGCGCTGTGCGGGCCGACCCTCAGGGCTCCCCCTTGGTCTATCCAGGCAACACTTCCCCCTCCCGCACCGATGGTGTTGATCTCTATCATCGGGAGCTTCATAGGATACCCGCCGATTTCCCCTTCCGTGGTAACCAGTAGCTTTCCCTGGTGGATTAGGGATACGTCAAGGCTGGTTCCACCCATGTCAACGGTTATCACATTCGGTCTCTGGCATAGGCGGCTGACGAAAAGACCCGCCAGCACGCCACCGGCCGGACCTGAAAGCACTGTGCGGGCACTCACCTTTTTCGCCTCGGGTGCTGTGATAACACCCCCATTCGATTGCATTATGTAGAGGTCCGAAGCCAGCCCGAGCCCCGCCAAATTGGTCCTGAGGTCTTGAACGTAGGTGGCCACTCGCGGCATCACGTAGGCATTGATGACCACCGTGGACATTCTCTCGTACTCCCTGAACTCCGGCAGCACCTCAGAGGAAAGCGTGATGAAGGTGCCCGGCATTTCGTCGTTAAGAACCCGACCGATAAGTGTCTCGTGGCCAGGGTTGGCGAAGGCATTCAACAGGCAGACCGCCACGGACTCAACCCCTTGTTCCTTGAGCTCACGGGCCTTCATTCGGACCTCTTCCTGGTCGAGGGACGTAAGGATGGAGCCATCGTGGAGGGTTCTCTCCCCCACCTCGAACCTGAGGCTTCGCGGTACCAGCGGCTCGGCTCGCCGGGCCCAGAAATCGTAGAGCTTTGGCCGGTTCTGGCGCCCTATGTGGAGCACGTCCCGGAAACCCTGGGTAGTGATAAGCGCAGTCTTCGCACCCCTGTGTTCCAGAAGGGCGTTGGTCGCGACAGTGGTGCCGTGGATGAAAAACGAGATCTCCTTGGGATCAAGGCCAAGACTCCCAAGGACCTCTTTCAAGCCCTCCAGCACTGCCCTGGATGGGTTGGCGGGAGTCGATGGTATCTTGGCTACATGAAGATCACCACTCCCCTCAGCCACCACGGCGATGTCCGTGAAGGTGCCTCCAGTGTCCACTCCAAGTCTATAGGGCACTTTCATCTCTCCTATCATGAGGACGACAATGAGAAGTGGGCAAGGGGCGACCCCGGGCCGCCCCTTGCTTGATTTCACGCTGGATGAGAGTAGCGTTTATCCAACCTTCGGGTTTCCAGCAGCACTCCTATGATGAGAACCGCTGTGGCGATGGGGAAACCCATTAGTATGGGATCCATTCTCCAGAGGAAAGCCGTGCCCGCTTCGTACTTGGCCCCAAAGAATTGCTGGTACACAGTGAACCCGGAGCCCATCAGCATGGCGGCCATGGTGGTAACCCGGCACCGGCGCGCCTTGGGCCAGAATACCAGGGCGATCAGCACGGGGGCAAGCGCCGCCGCCATTATCCTGCCGCCCACCCAGAAGAGCTCGAGGACCATGGGCAGGGTCCGGCCTATCACGACGGCTGCCACCGCCACTACTACCACACATACCCTCTGGACGGTGATGAGGCCTTGCTCGCTGATCTTGGGGTTAACCAGTCTCTTGTAGATGTCATTGGCCAGGTTGGAACTGACCGTAAGCACACAAGAGTCCACTGTCGACATGCAAGAGGCTAGGAGCGCTGTGAAGAAGAAGGCGCCCCAGATGGGTCCCTTCAGGTGTGTAATCATGTGCAGGTAGATGTCCCCTGCCGCCACATCCGGGTAAAGAGTACGACCCAGGGTTCCGATGACAAAGGGTACCATGTACCAGACTATCGTTATAAGGCCCCCGTACAAGAAGGCCTTCTTGGCGGTTTCGTCGCTCTCCGCGGCGAGTCCCCGTTGAATTATGGTCTGGTACGCCGCGGTTATGAGGACCCCCGTCAGAAACCACCCTGCGGATTGTGGGATTCCGGCATTCATGATCTGGGAGTGGGTCGCCGGTATCGCCGATGTCATGGCGCTCCACCCACCCAGTGCGGAGACGGCCAGCGGGATGACGAGTACCGTGCCGATCAGGATGATGATGGACTGGACAAGATCAGTGTACATGACCGCCCACATGCCGCCCAGGAGCGTGTAGACCAGCACCACGGCGAGGGTTATTGCGAGAGCCGTCACCAGGCTGACACCGAACATGAACTGGAACATCATGGCCATAGCGATGGAAATGCCAGCAGTGACTCCCAGGTCCCTTCCGATCACGAGCAGAACGGCCACGATCCGGTGGTTAACCCCGAAGTACCTTTCGAAGAGCTCGGGGATGGTCACGATGCCGGTTCGCCTTAGCCGAGGTATCATCCACCAACCCATCCAGGTGCACATGAGCATGAAGGCACCGCCAGACCAGTAACCTGCGATGCCCACGGAGTAGCCCATGCCGCCATATCCCATCAGGGTCGCCGAGTTGACCCAGGTGGCAACAATGCCGCCCACTACTAGCCAAAAGGGTACCTTCCGGCCCGCCAGGATGTAGTCATCCCCTCCCTTAACCCTTCGAGATACCCAGATACCTATCCCAAGCATAGCAGCGAAATAGATGACAACGAACACGAGATACTCGGCGTTCATTCTTCTGGCACCTCCTTCTTGCGCTAGCCTCCGAGAAGCCAGCTCCAGATTTTGAAGTATAAAAGGTAGACCAGGAATAAACCTAGCCATGCGCCTATCAGGACACGTGCTGGCGCCGCCACCGTGTCCATGGGATCCTCATGGAACTCCGTCATTGCCGCCACCCCCTTTCCCGACTTGGCTTAGGGAATACCCTTTTGCAATCCCCGTGCCAGAGCGCGGAGAGACCCCAACGGGGGCAAGAAAGGCTTTGGGGCCTATGCTCATAGACGAGAGAGGGAATTCGTGGCGGGCAAAGGTGTTACCCACTGGCAACAGAGGCCCCAAGGGGTGTTGTCCATAGGCAACGGCTTAGACTAGAAGAGCCCGTGCCGCCGCGCCTTCCTAAGAAGGGTGGAGGGATTGAGGTTTAAGGCCTTGGCCGCCTGTCTCAATGAAGCGTGCCTTTCCAGAGCGGCCGCTATAACCGCTTTCTCATACCGGGAGCACGCATCCTTGAGGCTCCCATCCCGGACGGGAGATTCCAGGGCTAAGCCTGGCTCGGGGTCTGGAGGCACGGAACGGACGGCAATCTCATTCCCCGGCAAGGTGATGAACAGGTACTCCACCAGGTTCTCTAGTTCCCTCACATTACCAGGCCAGGAATAGGCCAGGAATGCGTCGATGGTACAAGCCGCCAGGATCTTTTGGGTTCTATGCTTCTCGTTGTGGCGCCGGATGAAGTGGAAGGCGAGGGTGGGTATGTCTTCGAGCCTCTCGCGGAGGGGGGGTATCCTTATGGGGAAGACGTTCAGCCGGAAGAAGAGGTCCTCCCTGAAGCGACCCTCCTTGATCTCTACCTTTACATCCTTGTTGGAGGCAGCGATAATGCCCGTATCAAACCTGGTGGGACGGCGATCACCGACTCGGTAGACCTCTTTGTCCTGTATTGCGCGGAGGAGCTTCCCTTGCACCTGCAGAGGCAGGTCTGTTATCTCATCCAGGAAGATGGTGCCCCCATCCGCAAGCTCGAACATCCCTGGCTTGCCCCTGTTATCAGCTCCCGTGAAGGAACCCTTGACGTAACCGAAGAGCTCCGATTCCACAAGTGAGGGTGGAATGGCAGCACAGTTCACGTGGATCATAGGGTTCTCCCGGCGGGCGCTGTGGGTGTGAATGTACCTGGCAACCACGTCTTTGCCCACCCCTGACTCTCCTGTGAGGAAGACGGTGGTGTCAAAATGGGCCGCCTTGGAGGCCATCTCCAGGACGCGCTGAAAGGACTTGCTCCTGGCCACAAGGTGAGTGGACTCCATCTGCTGCCGGGTCATCTCAGAGAGCTCTGACCGAGAACGGTCATACAGCGCCCTGGTGGCCTCAAGTTCCCTCCTAAGGTGGAGGAGCCCGGAAATGTCTCGGACGTTCGAGACCACCCTCACGATGTCACCGCTCTTACTGAAGACGGGGTTGCCGGTGGTAAGGGCCTGCCGGCCGGTCACGTACTCCTGAAAGATAGTCACCGGAACCCTCTGCTCCAGCACAATCAGGGTTACGCTCTTGGAGTACATCCCCTCAAACTGCATTTCCCGAACGTCCCGACCCAGCATTCTCTCCCTCGGCAGCCCCGTCGTTTGTTCCCATGCGCTGTTGCAGTAGAGTGTAATCCCATGCCCGTCTGTGATGTATATCCCGTCATAGGAGGATTCGAGGATGGCGGAAAAGAGCGGTTGGTTCTCGATGGCTACCAGGTCTGCCAGGTCAATCTCCCGGGCAATGCTGCCCTGCTGGCCCATGAGGGGAAGTCTCTGTTCCACCACAAGGGAGTCAACCTTACTGACGTTCAGCTTGCCTACGAGGCGTTTGTTGGAATCATACACCCAACAGCTCTCTGGGCCGGAAAAGATCAGGGCAGGGTTGACGTCATCCTCTTCCGAAACAATGTTGGAAGTGCGCTTTAGGGCATCAATAGCAGGGGTCGTAGGGTGACAGCCCTTGGCCACAGCCTCAAGCACGTCTTCTCGCCTTATCACCCCTTTCAAGCGGCCCTGTTGATCAACAACGGGAATCTCGTTGACCCACCGTATCCTCCCGAAGAGCGAAGCGGCATCTTGAAGGGTCTGGTCCCATTTGATGGTTTCTTTTTGCCTGTCAGTTATCTCGCGGATCTTCACCTTGAACCCGCCTGCCTCTGTAAGTACTATTCCGTGAGATGGGAACACAATGTGGGACGACCGAAACACCAGGACTGAAGGGAGCACCAACAGCTTAGGCTGCTCCCGTTGCAAGTATTTTAGCATGTTTAGGCCTTGTTGCAGATATGTGGGATAATAGATAAAGAGCCGCCCCGAGTTTAACAGATAAAAGGGGCAAAATCTCCCGAAACCGTTGCGGTTACAGGAGATTTTGCGGTACTGCTGAGGTATTAAAACGTAGTCACATGGCCGTAGTCTTGTCGAAGCTGTATTTGATC
>JBFMCS010000031.1:6834-12429 GCA_040754315.1 Bacillota bacterium | reverse complement strand
ATCAACCCCTTTCCTCCCCGCATCACTGACTTTCCTACATTTCAATGATCGGGATCTTGGTGGGGGTGGATCAGTTTCGCGTTAGCACAACCCCTCAAAGTGGATCAGTTTCATTCTAGCGTTCATATTGCTGCCTTCGAGTTTACGGTAACAGAGGAGGCTCACACGACATAATCTGATCTAGGTCGAGAAAGGGGGTGAAGACACACTGTGAACGGGAAGCCCAACCTAAGGAAGAAGAGAAGGAAGAAGGTTCCTTGCGTGCAGTTCTTCTTCTGGATCGTCTGTGATGGGAAGAAGCAGTTGCTGACAGACTCCTTCGGAGTGGACTTTGACGATGAAGACGCAGACGATGATTGCGAGTGAGCCCAGTACATCAGGTGTGGGTTGCCGCCTCCCATAGGAGGCGGCCCTTTTTGTTCAGAGCGCTGGCAGCTGGCAGGTCCCCCCATCTTGTCAATGGCCACTGGACTGGGCACAACAGGGAGGGCTAATCTGTCAACTACCCACGGCTAAAGCCGGTGGGCTTGCAGGTAGCCCTGGAGAAGCGGCCCCCGCGTCCGGCTGGTTGACGGCAGCCCTGCTCTTTCGAGCAGCGAAGTTGCTTTGTGGCAGCAACCGGCCAACGCAGAAGATTTTACGCGCGAAACGGTTCCTTCGCGCAACCCCATATCTTCTGTTGTCAAGGTGCAAACCGTTTCTCCTGGGCTCTCCTAACTCGCCTACACCACGAATTGGTGAACAATCCCCTATTGAAAGGAGTCATTGGAACCTGGTGGAGGCCAACGACGCGCTGAACCCCAAGGAGGAAATACTTAAGCAGGAGGGACTTCTCCGCAGGGATTGTGGACCGGTACTCCGTGCGAATCTGTCTGGATTGCGCCTGCGGTATGAAGAGTGCTTCTCCGGAACGGGCTTCAAGAGTGTCGCGTTCTACGGTGATTTGGAGCTCCCACCGCGCACTCAGGAAAGCAACACGCTGATAATGCTCGCCGAAAGGTGATGGGCAAATCAGCAGGCATCAGCTTGGGCTGGCAACCTTTGAAGACCACTGATTTAACCGGAGATTCCCACAGGTGTGAAGTACCGCCATTGCGACTGCCCTCAGGCATGATCTGCTGGCAACTCAGGGCTGAAACCGCCACACGGCTCGGCCCTGCTCCTCAGTGAGGGACACATCACAGCCCACGTTACTCATCAGTAGGCCCAGCCAGAAGTGACAGGCGCATATGCCGATGTCCACATCTGGGTGTTCCCACTTCATGTGCCTGTAGCCAACAGGCCTGGATATTGAAACCACCTTGAAGTCCGGCGATACCCCAAAGCGCCAGAACTGGCTGTTGACGGCTGATGGGGCCTTGCGTGCAAGGTCCAGGGCGTACAGCAACCCTGCGGGAAGCCTCTCTTCCGTCATGCCCCCTTCCAGGAATGCTCCAACAGGCTTGCGCCTGTGGCTGAAGAGCATGCCGGTTAGCCTGTCAGGAAACCGTAGACCCTTGGTCTCCGCATACCCTAGAGGTGTGATGCATATGGCCCTGACGCCTTGTAACGTATTACTCCCGTAGCCCCATCTGGGCATGGGCGAGCTGGCGTGTGGCCCTAGGTGCGGCATGATACTCTCCAACTCAGCGAGGGAGTAATGGCCGTACCAGCACGTGGAAAGTCCTAGGCTTGTAGCGTACAAGACCAGGGTCTCCCCCACAAACCCGGCCGCAGAGATGGAGCGGACATCCGTTTCTGACAGGAAGGCAGCTCCGTCGGGCGGGGCCCGGAAGACAGTGTAAAGTCTCTTATCAGGATTGGTCTTGAACAAGCGAACCTTGACCCCATGTTCAAAGGGTACTCGCAAGTCTCCGATGAAACCCTTGAGGAGATCCATCTTAGACTCCTCAACAGCACGCTCTTGGTAGACTCTGGTGGACCTACGTGCGTTTATCGCAGATTCCCAGTCAATCTTCTGCACCTACCCCACCTCTTCCTGTTACCGTGAAGGACCGTGTATATCATGTACGTCAAGCGGAGGGCTACCTAAAGGAGGACAACCTTCATGCGACAATACTCATCTCCGAGGTGCCATCGCAGGGAACCAAATTCTTTGCTTACCTCCACCCTGATCAGCACCAAAGCCATCCAGTACACCCTTGTACTCCGCTCACTATACCTGTCGCTGGCCCATAGAAACCTTCCATAGAAACGCTAAGCAACTGTTGGGCTTCAGTGACTACCAAATTCGTAACACCAACGGGATCGAGCGGTATATTGAACTCGTGCTCATTGCCTACGCCGCCCTCGAAACCCAACGGGGCCTCCTCGCGTTGCAGGAACCCCCAATGCCTCCACCTGCACTCAACAAGATACAACACATCGCCCGTAACCTTTCCAGCTTCACCTCTACGCCCACCTTGCCCTCATCCTACACGGGGGGATTCGAGGCTGGCGAACTAATCCTGCTTGTCTACAAACTGTCATGGGTGCGGAATATGTGGTACAGGATTATATTCTTTTTTGGTCTTCTAACCAGTTTATTGTATCTGTCAAAGTTTCATACATATCTCTGGTTGTATAGTCGAGTTCCCTAGTTGCTTTTTCGTGCGAAAACTGAGCATTGGTGTTCAAGGTATATATAGAATACACCGTGTATAGTGGTTTTTGTTTCAGTATCTTGTAATAGAGTTCGGCAAGTGGAGCCGTGACCTTTACAAACCATAGAGGAAGAAAGGTTTTAATCTCTTTATTTCCCGTAATCTTATGAAGCATATGCAGCATTTCTCTTACAGTAAAGAATTTGTTTGAAAGAATATAACATTCACCTTTTCGACCCTTTTCACAAGCCGAGACAATACCGTCTGCCACATCCCGTACATCAACAAAATCATAACCACCATTCATACCGGCAGTAAGCCGTCTTTTGCAGTAATCAATGATCAATGTTGTCAAGTGACCCCTGCCGTAATCAAACGGTCCTGTTATGCCAGACGGATGCACAACACTAGCATTTAACCCGCGCCCGGCTGCTGTAAGAACATAGGAGGTTGCTTCTGATTTTGTTTTCGCATAAAGTCCCACAACATCATCGGGTTTGAAACAAGAAGCTTCTCTGACAATCTCTGGGTTTCTTTTTTCTGGTAGGGCATGGACGGAGCTAACATAAACAAGCTTAAAGATCTTATGCATTTCACAGAGGTCAACAACATTTTTTGTGCCGATTACATTGACATCATATACGCTTTGATTGTACTTTGATGCAATTGATACAATGCCTGCACAATGAATGACAATGAGGCTTTCATTTTCGTTATACACAAAAGCAGGTTCAATACTATTAACATCACAAACATCACCAAAGAAAATTTCAGAAACGCCCTCCGGTATATACTTTTCACCAGGTAAAACCAGTGCTCGGACCTTTTTACCTCTTTCCAGTAGCTTTTTTACAATTGTTCCTCCGAGGTGTCCGGCAGCACCAGTAACTAAAAAAAGTTCACTCATATTAATCACTCCTCGAATAAGAGTTTTTCTCTTATCAAGTGCACAATATATGTCTTTAAAATACGACCATCCTTACTTTTTCACGTCTTTCAAACCAGGGCAAAGACAACATTTATATAAAAACAGTCGATATCTAATCTGTCAACTCAAACCCCTCTACGCTTGAGGAGTTGATAAGTTACCAGGAAGTGTAAAATAAGGGTCTCCTGACATTGGAACCTCCGTCATAACGGCCACGAGAAAAGCACAATGTTCGGAAACCCTTTATTTATCTACATTTTCCGTCGCTTTATTTTTCAACCCTTGACATCAATACTAAGCACTCAACGTGTGGCGTTCTCTAACAGGTCCACTGGAATCACATTCCACCCTCGAAGTAAAGCGGAAAAATGTCCAACGGATACTACATTTCAATATATTGTGGTTAGTTATAATCCAAATCCACTATAGATTGCGTTTTATACGGACCATGCTAACTACCGTCTCAACGTGCGGCGTCTGTGGAAACATGTCAAAAAGCCACACGTCCCCAGCCTCGTACCCCTGGTGCACCAGGTACTCCATGTCCCTGGCCAGGGTGGCAGGGTTACACGACACGTATATAAGGGTCTCCGGTGAGGCCCCCACTAGCGCCTCCAGCGTCGCCACGCCACAGCCCTTCCTGGGGGGATCCACCACGATGGTCTTGGGCCTGTCCCCGAGGGAAGGCAGCACCGTTTCCACGGCCCCCGCCATGAAGGTCACCGATTCCACAGCGTTTCTCCGGGCGTTGTCCCGAGCGTCTCTTACCGCTTCCTCTGACAGCTCGATCCCGATGACCCTAGAGCCGGCGCCTGCCAGGTGCAAGGACATGGCTCCAACCCCACAGTAGGCATCAACAACCACGCCCCCTGACTCCACGAGGCTGGTGACCTTCTCGAAAACCGCCTGGGCCTGAGCCACGTTCACCTGAAAGAAGGAGGTAGGAGACAGGCCAAACTCGAAGCCGCCCACCCTGGTGAGGATCCTCTCCTTGCCCGCAAGGATCCTGGTCGTGGGCCCCAAGACCTCGTTCCCGGCGCTCGTGTTGATGTTACGGGCAATGCTTACCAGGCCCTCTACACCATTGATCAACTCCTGGCCAAAGGTTCGCGCGCCAGGGAAGGCCTCGCCCGAGGTCACTACAGTTATCCCGATCTCCCCTGTGCCGTTGCCCACCCTCGACAGGAGGTGCCGTACCAAGCCCTTCCGGCTGGATTCATCGTAGGCGGGAAGGGCCCAGTCTTGAAGCGCCGCCCTGGCTGCCATAAGCGCCCTGTTACCGTCTTCGTCTTGAATGGCACAATCCAACACATCCACCACCTGGTGGGTACCCCTAGCGTAGCAGCCCATGAGCAGCCTACCCTCTCCCTGGGCCACAGGGAACTGTCCCTTGGACCGGTACCGGAAGGGGGCGGGGGAGGGAACCGGGTTGTGAACATGGAGTTCAAGACCACCAATCCTCTTCAGGGCAGACTCAGCTGACTCCCGTTTGAGCCTCAGCTGTGCATCGTACCTCAGGTTCTGCCATGCACACCCACCGCAGGCCCCGAACACCGGGCACACCGGCCCCACGCGGTCGGGCGAGGGCTTCTCGACACACTCGAGCCGCCCGATACCGTAGGATGGCCTTACCCCCTCCACAGTTACCCTGACCCGGTCACCGGGCACGGCTCCAGGCACGAAGAGCGTAAATCCCTGTAGCCTTCCGACCCCGTCCCCCTGGTGATTTACGCCGGTGATCTCGACGGTGAGATTCTCTCCTACCTGCGGTACACTCATAACTTCCCTTCTTCCAGGGCAGCCTGGGTGAACTCTAGCATGCCAGCTCCAGCATCCAGACGGGCAATGACGCCCAGCGGCAGCGTGGCCTTGTAGGCCCCGTGACCGAAAGGCAACCCCACCAGGCATGGCTTCCCGATCCGGGCCAGGGCGTGTTCTAGCACCTCTTCAATGGACTGGGACTCCTCACCCTCCACGGGATCACACCTGGTCATGTCACCTACAACAATGCCAGCAGCGTCCCGGAGCTTGCCGGACATCTCCATCTGCCGTAGCATCCGGTCCACCCTGTAGGGCCTTTCACCG
>JBFMCS010000031.1:0-6824 GCA_040754315.1 Bacillota bacterium | reverse complement strand
GAGTATCTTCCCCAGGGTGTCCAGTTCATAGGGAGTACCCAAGCTGGATACTAAAAGCGACAGGTTCCCGCCTGCCAGTGGCCCCTCTGCGGTTCCAGGCGAGAGGGCTCGAGTCCGTGTCCCCGGAGGCATGCCTAGGAAGCCCAGGGGCCGGGTTACGGTAAGAGCTGTGAACAGCCCTTCAAGGCTATAGGAGGGGAAACCGGTCTCGGGGTCCACCTCGACCATGGGGCCGTGAAAGGTTATGAGGCCTGCCTTCTGCTGGAGGGCAAGGTGGAGGAAGGTGATGTCACTGGAACCCACGAAGGCCTTGGGGCTTTGCGAAATGGCCCTGTAGTCCAGGAGGTCCACCATGCGAGCACACCCATAGCCACCCCTGGCAGCAATTATGCCCTTGACACCAGGGGAGAGGAACATCTCCATCATGTCCCCGGCGCGGTCCTCGTCCCGGCCCGCCAGGTAGCCATCCCTGTCAAAGACGTGCCTGGCTAGGACCAGGTGGAAGCCGAGGGCCCTCAGGCTCGCCAGTCCGGCCTCAAGCCGCTCGCGCCTCACTGGGCCTGCGGGAGACACTACACCAAGGGTGTCACCCCTCTCTAACACCGGGGGCCTGATCATGAAAACCGCCTCCCGCAAGACGTCCCGGGTTTCCTTATAGGAGGCATCCCTGAAAGCGGCGGAGGCCCCTTGAGGCCCCCGGCAACGCACAGGATTAGGAGAGAGTGTCCAGCACCTCCATGATGTTTCCATAGTCTAGGATGGAAACCTCCGCCTCCGGGTCAAAGGAACCATAGCGTATCGCCTTCATGCCAAATCGCTGGGCACCCGCCACATCGGCAAAGGGGTCGTCACCCACATGGACTGCTTCTTGGGGGCTAGCCCCCAGCTGTTCCAGGGCATCCTTGAAGATGACCGGGTGAGGCTTCACCCAGCCCACCTCATTCGAGAAGGTAAGGCCTGAGAAGAAGCCCTTAAGGCCCTGGCTCTCCAGTACCTTCCTGATGGAGCTGCCTGGGCTCACTCCGGTGTTGGAGATGAGACCCACCCTGTATACTTGGGAGACCGCCCTGAGAGCCTCCCGGGCCCCAGGAAGGACAGCCGGGGCTTCTACCAGCAAGGTGTTAATATAGGGTTCCATCACGACGTCCACTAGACCAGGATCAGCCTCTATTCCCAGGATCCCCAAGATGAAGGGGACCTGCTCCTCTGGGGGGAAGTCCCTGTGGCCTTGAGCCCTCACCGCCTTGCCCCGCTGCCCGCAGGCCTCAAGGGCACTCCGGATGGCACCCTCCGGGGGCTCGTGTCCCCGAGCCCTGAGTGTATCCTCAATCCGGCTGGTTCGTATCTGGTGACGGGTGATCTCACCGTCATCATCCCACAGGGTGCTCCACAGGTCAAAAGTCACTGCCGTCAGCACTGTCTCACCTTCCCCTGCCTGGCTGGTATTCTTAGCGAAGGCGCCCTTGGAGGATATCATTGACCAGTTGAGGGTTGGCCTTGCCCTTGGTTAGCTTCATCACCTGTCCCACCAGGTACCCCAGGGCCTTGTCCTTGCCACCCAGGTAGTCCTGCACCACGCCGGGATTCTCCTTGACGACCCGGTCGACAACAGCAGCCAGCTCAATCTCGTCAGTTATCTGGACCAGCCCTGACTCCTTCACAATCATCGCGGCGCTCTTGCCTGTCTTGCACATCTCTTCGAAGACGCCCTTGGCCATCTTGCCACTTATGGTCCCTGTGTCGACAAGCCCCAGCATTTCCCTGAGCGCCTCGGGGCCTACCGGGGAACCAGCTATGTCAAGCCCCTCTGCTTTCAAGTATTTCAGCAGCTCACCCATTACCCAGTTAGAGACTACTTTGGGATCCTTGTATGCCTGGGCCGCCCTTTCGAAGTAGTCTGCCATGGCCTGGCTGCCCGTAAGCACCTCAGCATCATACGCAGGCAGCCCGTAGCCCTCAACAAACCTCTTTTTCTTGTCCCTCGGGAGCTCGGGAAGAGAGCACCTTACCCGTTCGACCCAGCCTGCTTCCAGTGCCATGGGTACAAGGTCCGGGTCCGGGAAGTAGCGGTAGTCGTGGGCATCTTCCTTTCCACGCAGGGGCACTGTAACGTCCCTGGCCTCATCCCATGCCCTGGTCTCCTGCTCAACCTCAAAGCCGGACTCCACCAGCTCCTCCTGGCGGGTTATCTCGTACTGCAGCGCCTTGAGCACCGCCCGGAAGGAGTTGAGGTTCTTGATCTCCGTGCGAGTCCCCAGTTCCTCAGTCCCTGCCGGCCGGATTGAGACATTGGCGTCACACCGGAGCGAGCCCTGCTCCATGCGGCAGTCGGAGACCTCGACGTACTCCAGTAGGTTCTTGAGGTTATCCAGGTACTCCCTGGCCTCCTCGGGGCTGCGGATATCCGGTTCGGATACTATTTCTATGAGGGGCACACCCGTCCTGTTACAGTCCACCAGGGAGAACCGCCCTAGTGTCCCCGGGCCTTCGTGAACCAGCTTCCCGGCGTCCTCCTCCAGGTGGACCCGGGTGACTCCAATGCGCCTGGGCGTCTCCAGCGGACCTATCTCAAGGTAACCGCCAGCAGCCAGGGGCAGGTCATACTGGGAGATCTGGTATGCCTTGGGGAGATCGGGGTAGAAGTAGTTCTTCCTGTCAAACCGGCTGAAACCGGCGATTTTGCAGTTCAACGCCAGGCCCGCCTTAACGGCATATTCAACGGCCAGCTCGTTCAGTACTGGAAGCACGCCCGGGAGGCCCAGGCACACGGGGCAGGTCTGGGTGTTCGGCTCGGCCCCAAATGTGGTGGGACAGCCGCAGAACAACTTGGTCGCCGTGGAGAGTTCCGCATGAACCTCCAGGCCGATAACGGCTTCGTACTTCCCCATCACGCTAGACCTCCCTTCACCTGGGCCCTGGTCCTGTGAATTCCACGGGCCTGCTCAAAGGCGTATCCTACCCTGAGGATGGTCCCCTCATCAAAGGGCCTGCCCAGGATTTGCAGCCCCACGGGCATGTCCTGAGAGAAGCCAGCGGGAACCGACAGTCCCGGGATACCAGCGAGATTGGCCGGGATCGTGCACACGTCCGACAGGTACATTGTGAGTGGGTCATCCACCTTCTCTCCCACCTTGAAGGCCACCGTGGGCGAGGTGGGGGCTACGAGCGCATCGAAACGCTGGAACACCCGGTCGAAGTCCTGGCGTACCAGTGTCCTCACCCGCTGTGCCCTCAGGTAGTAGGCATCGTAGTAGCCAGAACTCAGGGCATAAGTGCCCAGCATTATCCGGCGCTTTACCTCTGCCCCGAAGCCTCTCTGCCGTGTCTCCTTGTACATGGTAAGGAGGTCGTCGCTGCTAGCCCTGAAGCCGTAGCGCACTCCATCATAGCGGGCCAGGTTGGAGGAGGCCTCCGCGGGCGCTATGAGGTAGTAGGCGGAGAGCGCTGCCTCGGTGTGGGGCAAGGAGCACTCCTCCACCGAGGCACCCAGGGAATCCAGGGTCTGGGCAGCCTTGAGGATGACCTCTCGCACCCCTGGCTCGGTCCCCTCCCCCAGGTATTCCAAGGGAAGGCCCAGCCTCATACCCTTAATGTCACCTGTGAGGAAACTGGTGTACGAGGGCACCTCAACGCCGGCTGATGTGGAATCCCGGGGGTCATGGCCGGCGATGGCCTCCAGCACCAGAGCGCAATCGGTCACATCCTTGGCAAGGGGCCCAACCTGGTCCAGGGAGGAGGCAAATGCAATGAGACCGTACCTGGACACCCGCCCGTAAGTGGGCTTCAGCCCTACAACTCCACAGAGGGAGGCAGGCTGCCGGACTGAGCCCCCGGTATCTGAACCCAGGGAGAACCAGGCCTCTCCCGCTGCCACAACAGCGGCGGAGCCCCCGCTTGATCCCCCGGGCACCCTCTGAAGGTCCCAAGGGTTCCTGGTACAGAAAAACGCCGAGTTTTCACAGGAAGACCCCATGGCGAATTCATCCATGTTGGTCTTGCCCAGGAATATGGCGCCCCGGCGCTTGAGGTGTTCAACAACGGTGGCGTCATAGAGGGGAACGAAGTCCTCCAGGATCCTTGAGCCGCAGGTTGTACGGGTGCCCCTTGTGCAGATGACATCCTTGACAGCATAGGGGATGCCATCAAGGGGGCCGTGCCGTTTCTTCCCGTTGAGGGACCGGGCAGCCTCCAAGGCAGTGTCCTTGTCCAGGGTTACAAAGCCCCGGACATCGCCTTCGACCTCGTCAATGCGGTTGATGGCCTCCAGGCAGACCTCTTCGGGAGTGACCTCGCCCCCATCCAAGAGTCCTGACACCTCGGCGAGGGTCATGTCATGAAGCCTCATGAGCCTGTCCCCTCCCTCGGGCCGGAGTCGATTACCCTGGGTACTCGGAACTGCCCCTCGGCCCTATCCGGGGCGTTTAAGAGTACGAGATCCCGGGGAAGGCATGGCCTGGGCTCGTCAGGTCTCATCACGTTTCTCATGTCCGGGAGCACGTGGAAGGTGGGGGGGACTCCTTCAACATCTATCTCCTCGAGCCTTCTCACGTGGTCCAGGATCTTGTTGAGCTGCTCAAGCAGAGAGGTCTTTTCCTCCTCACCCAGCTGGAGCCGCGCCAGCAAGGCGACGTGCTCCACCAGACTGCGATCTATGGCCAAAGGCCTTCACCCCCATTTCTCCTGCATTTACCTTGTAATCGTATCTCACGGGGCATGGGGTGTCAACGTTCCCCCACCGTCGGGCTATGAAGCAAGCCATGTGTATGCGGGAGAGGAAGGTGGCCAGGGCAGGGAACACGGGCGTTGCTCAATGCGGGTGTATTTCTCGTCCAGGCGGGGAACGGCCTGAAGCCCCGCCGGGTATACGGGCGGGGCCTCAGGGTTACTTAGACTATGCCTTTCGGGAAACCTGCGGTCTGACATACAGGTCCTCGCTGAGCCTCTCGCCCTCTGTTGTCGCGACCATGGCTGCAGCGGTGATGTCGTCGACAACGTTCACAGACGTTCGCGCCATGTCGAGTATCCTGTCTATGCCAGCGATCAGGGCTACGCCCTCCACCG
This sequence comes from Bacillota bacterium, assembly GCA_040754315.1. Classification (NCBI taxonomy): domain Bacteria; kingdom Bacillati; phylum Bacillota; species Bacillota bacterium. The sequence continues at coordinate 1,763 of JBFMCS010000031.1, read as the reverse complement.
GAATGCCTGCCGAGCTTAGCACCGTCATCAGCATGATGAGGCCCGCACCAGGCACGCCTGCCGTGCCGATGGAGGCCAGCAGTGCCGTCACGGCAATGATGACTTGTTGCTGCATTGAAAGGCTCAGGCCTAAGGCGTTGGCCACGAATACCGCAGCAACGGTTTGATAGAGCGCCGTCCCGTCCATGTTCAGTGTCGCACCGATGGGAAGCACAAAGCCCGATACGGAATCAGATACGCCGGCTGCCCTAACCACCCGCAGGGTCACGGGTAAAGTGGCAGAGCTGCTCGTTGTGGTGAAGGCATAGATAGGTGCTTCCTTGACCTTGTTGAGGAACCTGAATGGGTTGATCTTGCAGAATATCCGGACGAAGATGGCATGTACCACAAAGACATGGATTAGGCAGCCTACATATACAACGAGAATGAGCGTCCCGAAGGGCTTCAGCACACTCAGGCCGTGATTCCCCACAGTCCACGCCATGAGAGCGAAGACACCTATCGGGGCGTACAGCAGCACCATACTGACGATCTTGTACATTATGTCGGCGATGGATTGCAGCAGGGACTTCACCATCTCCGAGGCTTGGCCCGCCCATCCCATGGCGATCCCGAAGACGATGGCGAAGAATACAACTTGAAGCATGGTGGCTTTTGCCATTGCGTCAACGATGTTTGTAGGTATTATGTTAAGAAGCACATCACGGAAGGGTGGAGGCGTCTGGATCTCCATCTGGGCCAACTCCCCCAGCGCGATGCCAGTTCCCACGTTAAAGGCGTTGGCCATTGTAAGACCGATGATGAGTGCGAAGATGCACGTGATGTAGTAGAAGAACAGAGTCTTACCAAAAACCCTCCCTAGCTTGACGCCGCCTACTCCGGCCACTCCTACTGCCAGGGTACTGAAGACCAGCGGGATTACCAGCATCTGAAGTAGCCTGATGAAGATATCCCCGAAGAACTTGATACTGGATGCCGCCGGTCCCACGATGGCACCTACAATGACGCCCACCACGAACCCGATGAATACCCTTTCCAGAAGCCCGATCTTCATGTTCACCCTCCTTCATGGGGATCTGCCCTGACCAGCTAGCCTCCTTTCCGGGCAGATGAAGTCCCAGTTACTGGTGGTTCGGCATAAATCCCGGAAATTCCTACCACCCTCCGCCAAGTTTGCAGAAAGGCTTTTGCGGGCCCTGCCTGGGGCTCCGCCTGATGTGGCAGGATGGGCCTGGATATTGCCAGTTAGCCTGTTCCTGGTAATTGCTGGGGTCCTGTCGCAGCCCGGACTAAACCAAGATGGTATCGAAGTTGCTGCCACACGAACCTGAACCTTAGTCTCTTCATGTTTAGGGGGATCCCCACCAAGCCCGTGTTTCGGCTCTGGACGCAAGACTGCTTCATGCATGCCTGCTCTTGCCAACAAAGAAAGTGGGACTTTCAATGTTTGGCCAAAACCATCCAATTGATTCGAAGGAGGATGAAACAGTTACCGGATAACTGGCTTTTCCTCCACAAACCTGCCCGAAGCATTTGACAAGGAAGTAAAAATGATGTATACTATAAACGAGATTGGTGAGGATTTCGTGGTGGTCAACGGTGAACGGATTGAAGTTGACCCGCCATTTGAGACCGCGCCAGACAAGCAAGAATATGAGATTTGGTTGAACGAGGTAATGCTGGATGCTGTTGAGGCAATTGGAAGTAGAGAGAACATACAGGCTTTCCAAGACCACCTTGCACCGGTGGCTCAAGGACGGAAA